>JBKJMF010000509.1:0-2628 GCA_046596525.1 Devosia sp.
ATGCAGAAGGCGCTTTAGAGCAGCTTCTCCATCGGATAGCACACCATGCCGCGGTCGGCTTCGCAGGGGCCGGCGTCGCGCCAGCCGGCGGCCTGGTAGAAGCGGTGGGCTGTGCCGGTGCTGCTGAGCTTGGCGCGGGCGATGCCGGACCGGCGGATGCGGTCTTCCATGTCGGCGAGGAGCGCCCTGCTAACGCCGGCGAAACGGTGGGACGGAGCGACGTAGTTGAGGCCGATCTCGTCGGCGCCGGTGAGGCAGCCGACGGCGGCGATCTGGCCGTCATGCTCGGCAACCAGCAGTTGCGCGTTGGGGTTGCCGAACATCTTCAGCACCATCTCGGGCGTCTTGTTACGCAGCCAGCTGGCGAGAATCTCGGGATCGTTGCGATGGTCGGCGGTGCAGAGGTCGCGGATCGAGGCGATCAGCACGGCGCTCATGGCCTCGGCATCCGCCGGTTCGGCCGGGCGGACGGTGATCATTTGACGAGGGCAAGCTCCAGGACGCGGAGGACGACGGAGAGGTCGTGGCCGCGCTTCAGGATGCGGCCATCCTGGCTCAGCACCATGTACTGGCCCTGCTTGAGACGAAGTTTGGGGTTCTTCTCGACGACGTAGAGCGGACGCTCGGAGGCACGCTTGTAGATTGAGAACAGGGCGCGATCGCGCAGAAAGTCGAGCGCGTAGTCCCGCCACTCGCCATCGACGACCTTGCGGCCATATAGGTTAAGGATGGTCTGGAGCTCTTGGCGGTCGAAGCGGACCGCCGGAACGAAGCGGTTGTGGTTTGCCGGGTAGGGATTTACGGGACCAGGGCTCGCGGCTGTCGCGAAGTCGATGAGAAGCCCTGATCCAAGCTGCTCGGGTTCGTCCACCATTCCTCGCCTCGTCACCTCGATGTCATGATCGCGTCATTCGCAACGCTTGGCAAGACGGTCGGGATGCCTCGGCGTTACTTCGTGGTGGCAAGGTAAGCATCTGCCTCAGTGGTTAACGCAGAATCCCTAATTCGGTCACAATCCCTCCCACTTGACGCCAGATTGACCCCGCACCTTATCGATATTGCCTCCAGTGGCCGGCAAGCGGGCTGACCGAGCCCCCAAACCACGATGCTCGTTTGCCGGCCGCCTCTTACATGCACAGTCATTCTCCTCCCGCCTGCGCAAGCTGGCGGGAGTTTTGTTTGCGGCGAGACGCCGCGGCCAGGACTGGCTGAAAGCCGACGTCAGGCCAAGCTCGACCTTAACGGGTGAAGCTGGCGGCGCCGATGATCGGGCCGGGTAGCCCATCGTGATCTTGCTGGATCAGGATAACGGCGCCGTTGGAGCGACCGGTCAGCACTTCAGACAGCGGCAGCGTCAATTCAGCGCCGGTATCGGCCTTCCACATGCCCAGCACCTGCCGGCCGGTGACGATCTGGGTGTAGACGACTTTCTTGCCTTCGTTCTCGCCGCGCTCGATGGCGACATCGGCGCGATCGAGAAAGGTGACGAGCCAGATCATGGCGTCGGCCTGCCCAGGCTTTCCGGGTACCGAAATCTGCAGCATGTCGTCGGCGGCCGCGACGAGCTTGACGTCGAGCGGCAGGCTGGCGCCGCCGAGCGCGGTGTTGACGGCGTCGCGCTTCGAGCCGACGAGGCCACCCTTGCCGTTGACCACGAGCTGCGGAGTAAAGATGCGGGACGAGCCCCAGCTCTGCGCATAGTCGCGCTGGTGGTCCGAGTTCGCCTTGGCGCCAAAGGTGTCTTCCCAGCCGATATAGTCCCAGTAGTCGACATGGTAGGCGAGGGCGACGACGTCGGGCCGCTTCGCCATCTCGTCGAGCATGGCGTCGGCCTTCGGGCAGGACGAACAGCCCTGCGAGGTAAACAGTTCGAGCACTGCCTTGGGCGCGAGCTTGATCTCGCCGGCGAGGGCCGGGGTGATCAGGGCAAGCGAAAGGGAGACGCCGCAAAGTATCGAACGAAAAAACATGTCGATGTTTGTAGGCAGGCGATTTGTCCCGCGCGAGTCAAATCGGCGCGAGGTTTCGTGAGGGGGAAAAGTGCAGGAAAACCGGGCAACTGGGCGCGCCCAGTTGGGTAGCGGCCGATTGGGCATCTGAGGGAACGGGCTCCGCTCACAACCTCCCCCGTCAGAGGGGGAGGTGCCCATCGAGCTTGCGGGTCGATCGCGACTAAGCCGCGACGAGGTTGCGGAGCACGTAGTGCAGGATGCCGCCGTGCTGGTAGTACTCGAGCTCGTTGATCGTATCGATGCGGCAGCGGGTCGAGATTTCCTCGATGCGGCCGTCCGCGCGGACGATCTTCACCTTGACGGTGGAGCGCGGGGTCAGGGTGGTGAGGCCCTCGATCGAGACGGTCTCGGTGCCGTCGAGATGCAGGGTCTGCCAGCTCTCGCCATCGGCGAACTGCAGCGGCAAGACGCCCATGCCGATGAGGTTGGAGCGGTGGATGCGCTCGAAGCTCTGGGCGATGACGGCGCGGACGCCGAGCAGGCGGGTGCCCTTGGCAGCCCAGTCACGCGACGAACCGGTGCCGTATTCCTTGCCGGCGAAGATCACCAGCGGCGTATCGGACTTCTGGTAGGCCATGGCGGCGTCGTACATCGCCATGACTTCGCCGGTCGGGCC
>JBKJMF010000125.1:0-11132 GCA_046596525.1 Devosia sp.
CCTGACGCTGATCCACTGGCCGGTGGGACCGGGCGGGCGGCTCGACATGGAGGGGTACCTCCCCGAACTGCTCGAGGCGCAGGCGCGCGGACTGACCCGCCTGATCGGCGGCTCCAACTTTACCATTGCCGATCTCGAGGCGGCCGAGCGCATCGCGGGGCCGGGCAAGATCGACAACAACCAGTTCGAACGGCACCCGCTGCTGCAGAACAACAAGCTGGTAAACTACTGCAAGGACAACGGAATTGCGGTGACCTGCTACCTGCCGCTGGCGCGCGGTGCGTGTGCCGGCGTGCCGGAGATCGAGGCGATTGCGGCGCGGCACGGTGCCACCGTGCACCAGATCGCGCTGGCCTTCTCGCTCAACCAGGGGCTGATCGTCATCCCGACATCCGGCAAGCACGAGCGCATCACCGAGAATTTCGCCGCCCGCGACATCAAGCTCTCCGATGACGAGATGGCCGCCATTGCCGGAGTGGATCGCGGTGCGCGGCAGATCAATCCGTCATGGAGTCCGAAATGGGACTGAGCCGGCGCGACGTCTCGATGGTACAGCGGTCCTGTCGTATTAGCGTTCGTACGAAACTGGACGTAGTCTTGCGTATGTCGCGGGAAAACCTGCTTTTCCTTGGTAATACGACGCTGAAACGCGCTAATGCCTCGCCATTGCGGGGCGTTGCGGCGCACATGGTATAAGGGGGTCGGCTCGTCGCATGGGCAAGTCCATCGTTCGACTGAAGGACATCGCCGACAAGACCGGGTTCTCCACCAACACGGTGTCGCTGGCCTTGCGCGAAAGCCCGCGCATCCCGGAGCCGACGCGGCTGCTGATCCGGCAGGCGGCGGCCGAACTCAACTACCTGCCGAACCAGATCGCCAAATCGCTGGTCAGCCGCGAGACCAAGACCATCGGCCTCGTCCTCACGGACATCACCAACCCGACGCTAACCCACACGGCGCAGGCGATCGAAAAGGCGTTGGCTGAGCGCGGCTACGGCACGCTGTTCGCCACCTCGAACAACAACCTCAACGACGAGATGCGGGCGATCGAGCTGGTGCGGGCGCGCCAGGTCGACGGCATGCTGATCTACCCGACCAGCCATCGGAAACTCGACCACCTGCGCAAGCTCCGGCGCGCCAACTATCCGATCGTGCTGCTGGTCGGCGATCCCGATGCCGGGATCGACGCGGTGTGCATCGACGAGCGGCGCGGCGCCTACAAGGCAACGCGGCACCTGATCGACATGGGGCATCGCGAGATCGGCATCATCGATAGCTCCAACCCGCTGGGCAACCTCGAGAAATCCGAGGGCTTCCTGCAGGCGCTGATGGAAGCCGGGATCGCCCCGGCGCCGGAATTCTTCGTCGATCCGCACGGCCACTCGGTCGAGAGCGGCTACTGGGCGACCGATGCGCTGATGTCCGCGGCGCGGCGGCCGACAGCGATATTCACCGCCAACGACTCGCTCGCCATCGGGGCGCTACGCTGGTGCCTGAAACACGGGCTCAAGGTGCCCGACGACCTCGCCATCGCCGGCTTCGACAATATCGAGTTCGCCGAATACGCCTCGGTGCCGCTGACCAGCGTCAACTACGCGGTGGAAGCGGTGACCCGCATGGCCGTCGACCGCCTGATGCGGCTGATCGCGGCCGGCGATGAACTGCCGGAGCCGCGGGTGACGCAGATCGACCCGGATCTGGTGGTGCGGGAATCGACGCAGCCGGAACGCTAATCCGCCAGCTTCGCCAGCGCCGCCTCGAGCGCCGCAAATGCCTCAGCCCCCAACTTCTCCCGATACTGCTTTTCGATCAGCCGCTTCACCCGGTTGCGCTCGGCGAAATCCCGCAGCCCCAGTTCGGTGAGCACGATGCGCTTCGCCCGCCCGTCATTGGGATCAGGCGCGCGACCCGCCACGCCCTGCGTCTCGAGCTGATCGACCAGCTGCTGCACCGCCTGCTTGGTCAGCCCCATGCGTTCGGTCAGCAGCGCCTGCGAAATGCCCGAGGGCCCCAGATGTGCCAGCACTTCACCCGCCGCGCTCTGGTGCCAGGGGTAGCCGCGCGCTGCCAGCTCCGCCCGCATCCGGTTGCGCCAGTCATGCGCTGCCCGCCACAGGGCGAGGCCGATGTGGTCGATACTGGCCAGATCAGTATCGTCAAGTGCCTTGACCAAATGCGAACTCACGGGTAGATCGTCAAGCCGGTTGACTAGCACGGCACGTCGCCGGTCGCCAGCAAGCAGCGAAAGGATGCACAGATGATCATCAGGGATCAAAACACACTCAGCGTGCTGCTGGTCGGCAGCACGCATTACATCGAGATGGCGCCCGGCAAGGAGGCGGCGATCTATTATCGCACCGCCGACGACGCCCACATGGCGCTGCCGGATGGCACGCGGCGGACCGGCAAGTGGCGGCTCACCGATACCGGCTACCACGTCGACTGGACCGATGGTCCGAGCGCCGGCTGGCAGATCGATGCCGAGCCGGGCCGCATGGCCTATGTCGATGCCGGTGGGGTTGAACGCGGCCTCGTCTCGCGCATCGTGCCGGGCGACGCAGCGGCGCTCGCGGCATGACCAGTCCGATCCGGCGTCTTCAGGGGCGCCGGATCGCTTGCCACGGATCGGGCGTTATACGGCCTCAGTCTCCCGACTCATTGAGAGATGAGGAAATTGATGATGGTCGACAAGCTCAAGCCTGCCGAACGCGAAGCCGCTCTCCTGAAGCTCAACGGCTGGATCTACGATCCCAAGGTCGACACCATCAGCCACGATTTCAAGTTCAAGAGTTTCTCCGACGCTTTCTCGTTCATGACCCGCGTGGCGCTGGCCGCCGAGAAGATGGACCATCACCCCGAATGGTCGAACGTCTACAACAAGGTGACGATCACGCTCACCACGCATTCCGCGGGTGGGCTGACCCAGAAGGATATGACGCTGGCCGAGAAGATCGACCGGCTGATGACCTGAGCACGCCGCTGGCCTTTGCTTCGGACTGGGCTTGTCGCAAGATGCGGTCGAACCGGAGACACTGAGATGCGGGCAGCGCGGCTCCATGCAGCGGGACGGATGATCGTCGAGGACCTGCCCCGGCCAGTCCCGGGTCCGCATGACCTCTTGGTCAAGGTCGAGGCCTGCGGCATCTGCGGCTCCGACCGCCACATGTTCCGCGGCGAGTTTCCGACAGCCAAGCCCGTGACGCTGGGGCACGAATTCTCCGGCATCGTCGAAGAGGCCGGTGCCGCAGTCGAAGGTTTCCGCATCGGCACCCGGATCACCGGCGATCCCAATATCTCCTGCGGCGAATGCGACGATTGCCTCGGCGGGCGTCCCAATCTATGTCACGAACTGAGCGCCATCGGCGTGCATCGCGACGGCGGTTTTGCCGAGTATGTGCTGGTGCCGCAGGGCCAGGCGGTGGCGCTGCCGCCGAGCCTCAGCCCGCTGCATGGCGCGTTCTGCGAGCCGGTGTCGTGCTGCCTCCACGCCATCGACGTGGCGCGCATTCCGCCCGGTGGCTCGGTGGTGATCCTCGGTGGCGGGGTAATCGGGCTGCTGATGGTCGAGCTGGCGCTGCGAGCCGGCGCCGGCACGGTGGTGCTGTCGACGCGGCAAGCGCCGCGGCGGGCGCTGGCATCGGAACTCGGCGCGCATCACGTCGTCGACGCCGGTGCCGATCCGGTTGCCGCGGTGGCAGCGATCCTGCTGCGCGGCGCCGATGTGGTGCTGGAATGCGCCGGGGTGGGCGAGACGTTCGCACAGTCGATCCAGATGGCGCGGCGTGGCGGCACGGTGGTGTTCTTCGGCGTCGTCCCGCAGGGCGAAGAGGTGGCAGTGTCGCCGTTCGAACTCCTCACCAAGGAGCTCCGACTCGAAAGCGCCTGGCTCAATCCGCTGACCCATCCGCGCGCCGCCCAACTGATCGCCGATGGCGCGCTGTCGCTCGACCGGCTGATCACCCGCACGATCAGCCTCGACGAGGTGCCCGCAGCGATCGCCGGTGCGCCGGTGTTCGGCGAGATCAAGCTGGTGATGGCGGGGTGAGGCGGGACGGCGCGAAGGTGATTCCGGCAACCCACATACCATCCTCATTTGTGGGTGGGACCGAATTTGCGAGACTGCGCTGCATGGATGCAACCTCCAAGTTGACAAATGCAGGCAGCCCGCCACTCCTATCCGTTTGGAGGCTGCGATGACCGATTTGGCTTTGCTGCTGCTGCTTTCCTGGCCTATGGCGCTGATAGTCTTGGCACCGGGCAAACGCACCCTCGGCTACGCGGCCGCCCTCGCCCTTGTTTGGTATGTCGGAGGAGTAATCGTCGTGCTTGTTCTGCAACGACAAGCTGGAGCACCAGGCGTCATCTTCGTTACAATGGTATCGCTGCTCTGGACGGTGCCTGTTCTGCTTGCTGGCCTCAAGCTACTCAGCTTTGATGCGGTGCGCTGGCTACGTCGCCGAAGCTCGGAGCGTAGCGACACCTGGCCCCCGCACGCCCCATGACTGGCTGTGTGGGCCGGCACTCCCGCCACCCCAACGAAAGTCGGAGTTGCGCCTCGAAAGCGCCTGGCTCAACCCGCTGACCCACCCCCGCGCCGCCCAGCTGGTCGCCGATGGCGCGCTGTCGCTCGACCGGCTGATCACCCGCACCATCAGCCTCGACGAAGTGCCCGCGGCGATCGCCGGAGCGCCGGTGTTCGGCGAGATCAAGCTGATCATGGCTGGGTGAGGCGGAACGGCGCGAAGGTAATAGGCGATCATGCGGCCACCCCACACCCATCGCACCCTCCCGACTAAAAGTGGTGCCGGTGAGCATCGTCAACAACCCCCACGCCCTACCCTCGGGTGTCTGTGCGCCGGTACTGTCCGGCCGCTGCGGCAGCCACGACGAAAGTCGGCACCCAATCTCCGGCATACACATGATTTTGCCGCAGTTTTCCCGGCCTCATTGGGTTGCGGAGGGGCGTGCGATGCCCCATCGTCATTCTCACACTCGCTCTCAACCAGTTTCAGGGTAATTCCCGCCGGAGGTTTCGCCGATGCCGCACAGCACACCACTGATCTCGACGATCGTTGTGGGTCTGGTGCTGGCGTTCATACTCGGCGCAATCGCCAATCGCTTCCGCATGCCGCCGCTGGTGGGCTATCTCGTCGCGGGCGTGCTGGTCGGGCCGTTCACTCCCGGCTTCGTCGCCGACGCCTCGCTCGCCAATGAGCTGAGCGAAATCGGCGTGATCCTCCTGATGTTCGGCGTCGGGCTGCATTTCTCGCTGAAGGACCTGCTGTCGGTCCGCGCCATCGCCATTCCGGGCGCCATCGTGCAGATCGGCGGCGCCACGATAATGGGCCTCGGCCTTGCGACACTGCTCGGCTGGGGGCTCGGGGCCGGGCTGATCTTCGGCCTCGCACTGTCCGTTGCGTCCACCGTAGTGCTGCTCAAGGCGCTGCAGGATAGGCACATGGTCGACAGCGAGAAGGGCCGCATCGCGGTCGGCTGGCTGATCGTCGAGGACCTCGCGATGGTGCTGGCGCTGGTGCTGATCCCCGCGATTGCCAGCATCAACGGCGTCGAAGGCGCGGCCGTGCACGATCCGTTCGTCGATTTCGTCGAGCGCGTCCTCAATACCGAACTCGGCATTGTCGGCATCCTCACGGTCACTGTGGTGAAGCTCGCGGCCTTCGTCGGCTTCATGCTGGTGGTCGGGCGTCGCGTGATCCCGTTCATTCTCCACTACACCGCCCATACCGGCAGCCGCGAACTGTTTCGCCTCGCCGTGCTGGCCATCGCGCTCGGCGTCGCAGCTGGTGCCGCATACCTGTTCGGCGTGTCGCTGGCGCTGGGTGCGTTCTTTGCCGGCATGATCCTCAGTGAAAGCGAGCTATCGCATCGTGCCGCGCAGGAGAGCCTGCCGCTGCGCGACGCCTTCGCGGTGCTGTTCTTCGTCGCCGTCGGCATGCTGTTCGATCCGATGATCCTGCTGCGCGATCCGCTGCCGGTGCTGGCGACGGTGCTGATCATCATCTTCGGAAAGTCGATCCTCGCCTTCCTCATCGTCGTGGCATTCAGGCGCCCGGTGGGCACGGCGCTGACAATTTCGGCCAGCCTCGCGCAGATCGGCGAGTTCTCGTTCATCCTTGCGGCGCTCGGCGTCGGACTCGGCATCCTGCCGCCCGAGGGGCGCGACCTGATCCTTGCCGGCGCCATCATCTCGATCATCCTCAACCCGGTGATCTTCTTCGTGCTCGACCTGCTGCGGCCGGCGCTGGAAAGCCGCTTCGGCCGGCCCGCCGAGGCCTTTGCCGGCGGCCCTGCCGCCGAGCGCACGGAGCCCGATCTCGTCGCGACCGCGCCGCGGGCCGCGGTTCCCGATGTGTCGGCCGAGGCGGAGCCGACCGAGGTGCCGACCGGGCAGACCGGGCATGTCATCATCGTCGGCTTCGGCCGCGTCGGCTCGGTGGTCGGCGAGGCGCTGCTCGAGGCCAGGACGCCGTTCCTCGTCGTTGAGGACGCGGAGGGTCGCGCCAATGCGGCCCGCGCGCTCGGCATCGAGGTGGTGATCGGCAATGCCGCGGCCGCCAAGGTGCTGACCCTCGCCAATGTGGCCGGCGCGACCACCGTGGTGATCGCCATCCCCAACGCCTTCGAAGCGGGGCAGGCGGTCGAGCAGGCGCGGAAGCAGAACCCCAAGCTGCTGATCGTGGCGCGGGCCCACTCCGACGAGGAGGACGAGCACCTCAGGCACCTCGGCGCCGATGTGGTGATCCTCGGCGAGCGCGAGATCGGCCTCGGCATGGTCGATGTGATCAACCGCGACAGCAAGGCGGTGGCCGAGATTACTGCCTCCGACGCAGTCGAATCCGTGCTCGGGCCATTGGCTGCTGCCGCAGTACTGACGCCGAAGCTGCCGGCCGATCCGAACCTTCTCGCCGAGGCGATCGAGGCAGCACAGGCCGAAGCACAGCATCCCGACACCGGCCCGGCCGAGCCGCCCGCGATGGTCTCCTCCTATGGCGAGGAGCCGGACGCGGAGCTTGAAGTTCCCGCTGAACCGGACGACGAGGCAATCGAGGCCGAAGACATCGCCGACCTCGAAGCGCTGGACGGGACCGTCGAGGCTGAGGAAGTAATCGCGATCCCGGCTGAACCGGTGATCGCCGAGGAGCCGCCGTTCGTGCCCGAGCCGGTGGTGCGTCCCGACAAGCCGGCGACCACTGCCGGCAGCCCGTTCAACCCCGAGGTGCCGCCACCGGTCGCCGAAGAGGAGAAGGCCTGAGCCCTTCGGGCAATGGTTTGTTCACGCCGAGTTGGCTATATCCTAGCGTAGCGGTCGAGTTAGCGGCCGCATCGGAAGCCCGCGATGATCTCGCAGAAGGCAAAATACGCGCTGAGGGCGCTGGTGGCGCTGTGCAAGGTGCCCACCGGCGAGTCGGTGATGATCTCCGAGATCTCGCGCGGCCAGGCGATCCCGAAGAAATTCCTCGAGCAGATCCTGCTCGAGCTGAAGCGCGCCGGCATCGTCATGAGCCGCCGCGGCCGGCTTGGCGGCTATGTGCTGCTGCGCGCGCCCGAGCAGGTGACATTCGGCGAAGTGTTGCGGCTGATCGACGGGCCCATCGCACCGCTGCCCTGCCTCAGCAAGATCGCCTATCGCAAATGCGTCGACTGCGCCGAGGAATCGACCTGCGAAATCCGCCACGTCTTCGCGCGCGTCACCATCGCGACGCGTGAAGTGCTCGACCAGACGACGCTGGCCGACGCCGTCAGCTCCAACGACGTGCTGGCTTAGCGCGATCGCTGCCTCTCGAAATGAGCGCCGTGGGTGATTGAGCATCGAGTTCTCAAGGTACCCCCCACCCTGTCCCTCCCCCATGAGGGGAGGGAACAGGGGTGGGGTACTCTTCCCGCACCGGCCCATCAACCGCCGAGCCACCGTTGCAACCTGCTGCCAGCCCCATGCGTTTACAGCCGAACCTGCGGCTGAACGCAGTTTCACCTTTGCGCAAAGCCATGCTCATCCACAGGGGTGGAATCGAGGTTTGCGCAATGGCGGTGCTGCTGGTAGCCTTCCAGCAGAAAGCTTTTCCGCTTCCCTGCGCCGACGCAACCTGTGGCTTCCTTGAGAATGCCGACTAACCAGGTAGAGTTACGGTAGTTAATCTTCACCAGGAGGACATGATGAAGAGAACGGCCCAGATTCTCGCGCTTGGCGGCCTAGCCTTAGCGCTCGTCTTTACCGGCGCGGTGACGGCCCGCGCCCAGGACCAGACCCTGCTCAACGTCTCGTACGATCCGACGCGCGAACTCTATGAGCAGTTCAACGAGGCGTTCGCCAAGCACTGGAAAGACACCACCGGCGGCGACGTCACCATCGAGCAGAGCCATGGCGGCTCCGGCAAGCAGGCCCAGTCGGTGATCGATGGGCTCAGTGCCGATGTCGTCACCCTGGCGCTCGAAGGCGACATCAACGCCATCGCGGAGAAGTCCGGCCTGATCGACGCCAACTGGCGCTCCGAGTTCGCCAACAACTCGACACCCTACACCTCGACCATCGTGTTCCTCGTCCGCAAGGGCAACCCCAAGGCGATTGCCGACTGGGGCGACCTGATCAAGGACGGCGTCGAGGTGATCACCCCCAACCCGAAGACCTCGGGCGGCGCGCGCTGGAACTACCTCGCGGCCTGGGCCTATGCCAACAAGCTCAATGCCGGCGACGAAGCCAAGAACGCCGAGTACATCAAGGCACTGTTCGCCCACGTCCCGGTGCTCGATACCGGGGCCCGCGGCTCGACCGTGACCTTCGCGCAGAAGGAACTGGGCGACGTGCTGCTGGCTTGGGAGAATGAGGCCTACCTGGTGCAGGACGAATTCGGCGCCGATAATTTCGAGATCGTCTATCCGCCATTGTCTATCCTTGCCGAGCCGCCGGTCGCCATCGTCGACAAGAATGTCGAGGCGCATGGCACCGGCGATCTCGCCAAGGCTTACATCGAATATCTCTACTCGCCCGAGGGCCAGACGCTGGCGGCCAAGAACCACTATCGCCCGTCCGACCCGTCTGTCGTCACCGACCAGGCGCTGGTCGCGGCCTTCCCAAAGATCGATCTGATCTCTATTGATGATCCGCTTTTTGGCGGCTGGAAGACGGCGCAGCCCAAGCATTTCGGGGACGGGGGCATCTTTGACCAGGTCTACACCCCTGCGCAGTAATGCAGTGGCAGGGGCGCCAGGCGGCGCCTCCCGGAACCAATCCCACCCTGCGAGAGCGGGGTGGAGCTTTGTAAAGCCCAGCGTCATCCCGGGTTTCGGGCTGACCTTCGGCTATACGCTGTTCTACCTCAGCATCATCGTCCTGATCCCGATCGCCGGCCTGTTCCTCAAGGCCGCGACGACGCCGTGGGAGCAGATCGTCAAGATCGCTACCTCGCAGCGCACCCTCAAGGCGCTGGAGATCAGCTTCGGCTCGTCGCTGATCGCGGCGCTGGTCAACGTGGTGTTCGGCGTCATCGTCGCCTGGGTACTGGTGCGCTACAAGTTCCCCGGCCGCCGGCTGCTCGATGCCATCGTCGACCTACCGTTCGCGCTGCCGACGGCGGTGGCGGGCATTGCGCTCTCTACCCTCTATGCCCCCAAGGGCTGGATCGGCTCGTTGTTCTCGGACAAGGCGCCGCTCTGGCAGTGGTGGCATGCGCAGACCTGGATGCCCTTCGGCTGGCACGAGTTCTCGCTCAACTTCAAGATCGCCTATACGCCAACCGGTATCGTCATCGCGCTGATCTTCATCGGCCTGCCCTTTGTCGTGCGTACGGTGCAGCCGGTGCTCGAAGAGTTCGAGCAGGAGCTCGAGGAAGCCGCGGCGACACTCGGCGCCAATCGCTGGCAAACCATCATCGCGGTGATCCTGCCCCGCCTTACTCCGGCGCTGCTCACCGGGTTCGCCCTGGCCTTCGCCCGCGCCGTCGGCGAATACGGCTCGGTGATCTTCATCGCCGGCAACCTCCCGAACATCTCGGAGATCGCCCCGGTGCTGATCGTCATCAAGCTCGAGGAGTTCGACCAGGCGGGCGCGGCGGTAATCGCGGGCATCATGCTGATCATCGCCTTCGTCATGCTGCTGATCATCAACCTGATCCAGGCCTGGGCCCGGCGGAGGTTCGGCAATGTTTGAGCCCGATGTCATCTATGACAGCCGGCGGGTGATCCTGCCGGAAGAGCACACCCGCCCAACCACCGAGCGGCCGTGGGTGCGCTGGACGCTGATCGGCATCGCCGTGGCGTTCATGGCGCTGGTGCTGGTGCTGCCGCTGGTGCTGGTGTTCACCGAGGCGTTCCGCAAAGGCGTCGAGACTTACTTCGAGGCGTTCTCGGACCGCCAGTCGCAACAGGCGATCGTCTTGACGCTGCTGGTGGCGGTGATCGCCGTGCCGCTCAATCTGGTGTTCGGCGTTGCCGCCGCCTGGTGCGTCGCCAAATACGAGTTCAAGGGCAAGGCCTTCCTCACCACGCTGATCGACCTGCCGTTCTCGGTGTCGCCGGTGGTGTCGGGCATGGTCTATGTGCTGCTGTTCGGGGCGCAGAGCGCGCTCTCGCCGCTGCTCAAGGCCTACAATATCGAGATCATCTTCGCGGTGCCGGGCATCGTGCTCGCGACGATCTTCGTCACCTTCCCGTTCATCGCCCGCGAACTGATCCCGTTGATGCAGGACCAGGGCAATACCGACGAGGAAGCGGCGCTGTCGCTGGGCGCCACCGGCTGGCAGACCTTCTCGCGGGTGACGCTGCCCAACATCAAGTGGGGGCTGCTCTACGGCGTGCTGCTCTGCAACGCCCGCGCCATGGGCGAGTTCGGTGCGGTGTCGGTGGTCTCGGGCCACATTCGCGGCAAGACCACGACGATGCCGCTCGACATCGAAATCCTCTACAACGAGTACAATTTCACCGCGGCCTTCGCCATCGCCTCGCTGCTGGCGATGCTGGCGCTGGTGACGCTGGTGTTCAAAACCATCCTCGAGTACCGCTTCGGCGACGAACTCGCCGGCACACGACGACACTGAAAGGCCCATGAGTTTGGATATTCGAGTCGACACCGTCCGCAAGGAATTCTCGCACTACCCGGCGCTCAACGACGTGTCGCT
>JBKJMF010000202.1:0-3589 GCA_046596525.1 Devosia sp.
CAGCCTCGGCGCCTACAACGAAGTTGTCGCCGAGGACGTAGTTGAAACCGGCATAGGCCGTCAGGGCAGTAGAACTGGGCGAATTGGACAACGACCACGGGCCAGGGCCACCGGTCCACAGGTCATCCTCACTCCAGGTCTGCAGTGTGTCGGCGGCTACGTAGCCGGCCCCGATGCCCGCATAGAAACCGCTCCAGTCAGCAGTACCGCCCGAAGCTGTAGTCGATGGTCCATCTACATACAGCTCGGTAGCACCAGCTGCGGAGGCGGCAAGACATACGGCGGCAGCAAGAATAACAGCGCGCATCGCTACTTAACCCCAAATCAACTTGGGCACTGTGCTTCAAACCCTTCCGCCGGGCAAGTTCCAAAACGGCCACCGGCGGCCTCGACGACTTTACGCCCGGCGGAACTCGCCGTGCTGATCGCGCTCTACTCCGGCCGCCCGGCCCGCGAGATCGCCGAAACCGACGCCATCGCCATCTTCGACGAGTTGGGCCTCCGCGAACACGTCACCACCCAGCGCTCCAACGGCCTCGGGGCCGGCGTCCGTTATCCCGGGGTGATGTGTTGGACCCCCGGCGCCCAATTACCTAGGGGGCAATCGTGTCGGTGCCGCCGCCTGGGTCCGCCGCGATCGTGTCGCCAACAGTGCCGCCACCGCTGCCATTATCGGTCTCGGAGCCACCTGTGCCGGTGTCGTCACCGAGCCCGCCATCGAGCGCGTCGCCGATTATCCCGCCCGCGATGTTGCAATTAAGCCCGTCGCAGCTTTCGTTGCCGCCATTGAGGATGTCGTCGTCTGGACCGCCATTGAGGGCGTCACCGATCCTGCCCTCGTTGTTGCAAACGACCCCGACGCAGCTTTCGTTGCCGCCATTAAGAATGTCGCTGCCGCTGCCACCGTCGAGCGTGTCGCCGATTCTTCCATGAAAGTTGCAATAACTCCCGACGCAGCTTTCGTTGCCGCCATTGAGCGTGTCGCTGCCGCTGCCACCGTCGAGCCGGTCGCCAATGGTCATGGCGGAGTTGCAGAATTCCTCGATGCAGCTTTCGTCGCCACCGTTGAGGGTGTCATCGCCGCCGCCGCCATTGAGCGTGTCGCCGAGCCCGCGCTCGTCGCCCCAGTAGTTGTTTTGAACGCAAACGAAACCCACACAGCTCTCGTTGCCGCCGTTGAGCTCATCGTCGCCGTCCCCGCCGTTCAGGACGTCATTGCTGCCATAGCCGAAGATAATATCGGCTCCGGCGCTGCCGGTCAGCGTGTTGGGCAGGTCGTTGCCGTGGATGGTGACGCCGCTGTAGCGGCTGAGATCAAGCCCCGACGCGTCGTAGTCATGTTCGCCGTCCGCCAGCAGCACGTTGAAGCCGTTGTTCGGATCCGCGAGATAGGGGCTTCCGAACAGCACGACAATGAAGTTGCCGCGGACGACCACCGTCACAGCGTCTCCCGAGGATGCGAGCGATTCAGTCGGGCCGGCGCCCGCGCGGCGTGCCGAACCGACACTGAAGCTGCCAACCGGGCTGGTGCAAACAATGTTGCCCTTGGCGTCGTAGAACACCACGAACCAGTTGTAGCTGCCCGGCTTCAGCCGGGACTTTGGTTTGTGCTTGAAGGGCAGAGCGTCCTCGCGCGCCGCTTCGCCGCTTGAGGCGACGCTGCCATCGGCGTTCTGCGTCACCCCGATCAACACCAGCTCGCGGCGCGCCGTCGCCGACCACTCGGCTGACCACCGGAACGTTGCATTGGAGGCTACCGCGGCGCCCTCCGCCGGCTGCGCCAGCTCCACGCCCGTGCACACCGCGGCCTGCACCGGCATAGCGGCCAAGGCAAAAGAAAGCAGGCCAATGACCAGCAGAAGCGAGCGACGCATGAGGCCCAGCTGAAGGTTATTCCGGATCGCCAAGATTTTCTCCCTGACCCGAATGCGGGCCGCTCACGCTGGGAGCGTCGCACAACATTGTTTGGCCAATATTTGAATCCGGCCCGGGGGTCGGCCTGACAGTCGTCCTAGCTGTGCTGCCGGCGGACAATTTCCGGCGCAGAGGCAGGTTCTAGGGAGCACGCGAACGGGAAGGCCGCTTGAGCCGCAATGACCGTGGCCGATGCATGACGAGCGCAGTCGCGAGTGTGGCGGCGCAGCGAATTATTTCGGCGCGCCCTGTCGAATCCCAGCTCCGCGGTTCGATTAAACAGTGAACCTCAATCACGCCCCGGAGCCAGCCGATGCCCCCCACCATCACCGCTTTCGCCAGTTCACCCGACCGCGGCCAGGGATTGTCGCGCGACATGCGCATTCGCTGGGCTCTCGAAGAAGTGGCGCAGCCCTACCACGTCCGTCTTGTCTCGTTCATCGAGATGAAGGCGCCCGCGCATCGCGCGCTCCATCCCTTCGGACAAATCCCGACTTATGAAGACGGCGATCTCGCCCTGTTCGAGTCGGGCGCCATCGTGCTCCGTATCGCCGAGGACCACGCTGGCCTGTTGCCGGAGGATGACAATGCCCGGGCGCGTGCCATCAGCTGGATGTTCGCGGCCGTCGGCACGGTGGAGCAGCCGATCCTCGAGTTGCAGACCCTCAAGTTCGGGGAGGGCGACAAGCCCTGGTTCGAACAGCGCCTGCCGCTCGTCAAGGATCGTATTCGCGATCGGCTGCGCGACCTCTCGGTTCGCCTTGGCGATGCCGACTGGCTAGACGGCGGCTTCAGCGCGGGGGACCTGATGATGGTGCACGTGCTGCTCAGGCTGCGCCCGTCGGGTCTACTGGACGAATATCCGAACCTCGCCGCCTATGCTGCCCGCGCCGAAGCACGGCCGGCCTACCAGCGTGCCTTCGAGGCCCAACTGGCGGTGTTCACCGATAGGCAAGCAGCGGCCTGATCGCACCTAACCCGTTGATCAAAGCCCCTCGGTGTCCACCACCGGCGTGCCTCGTTCCCGCTCGCCCTCGGGCACCCGGCGCCAGATCAGCAGCGACAGGCCCACCAGCGGGCCACCGATCAGCGGCAGAGCCATGGCGCCAAAACTGTCCAGCACGATACCGCCCACCGCGGCGGCCACGGCCATGCCGATCATGAACGCCGACATGTTGAGCGAGATGGCGACCGGCACCGCCCCCGGCGCGATCTGGGCCATGTGGCTGGCCACCGCGATCGAATAGGTGCGAACGACAAAGCCCTGCGCCCCGACCGTCAGCATCAGCGCCGGCAGCGCCAGGTCCGCCGGCACATAGGGCAGCGCCAGGAACACCGCCATCACGACGATCACCGCCAGCCCGGCCATGGTCGCCGTCCGCCGGCTGCCCAAGCGGTCGGACATCCGCCCGGCCGTGGCACTGCAGGCGATCGCCCCAACGCCGCCGCTGAGCAGCACCAGCGGTAGCGCCTCGTAGCCGACGCCAACCGCCGTCAAGAGCGCGGCGATATAGACGATCAGCGGCGACGAGCCGATCATGAACACCAGCGTCGACAGCAACGCCGTGCCGATCGCCGGATTGCGCAGCACCCTGAGCCGCTCGGCGATGGACATCGCGTCGCCGGGCATGCCGCGCGGCAGCTTCACATACAGCGCCAGCGCCGCGAGCGACGC
>JBKJMF010000377.1:0-7102 GCA_046596525.1 Devosia sp.
ACGGCAGATCGACACAGCGATCAAGGCTCTCTGCAAGCGCGAAGGGATCACGGCGGAGAGCTTTGCCGCCAATGTGCTGGTCGAGCCGTTCGAGATGGAGACCGGCGCGGGCAAGCCGTACTCGGTCTACACGCCGTTCTGGAATGCGCTGAAGCGGCGCGAGATTGCCGGGCCGCTGCCTAAACCCCAAGGGGTCGAGGCGATTGAGGCGGGCCCCGTCGATACCGACTACTTGGAGGCCCACTGGGGCCGGAAGATCGGCAAGCACTCGGAGATCGGCGAGGCGGCGGCCCGTGATCGGCTCAATGCGTTCCTTGGCGAGCTGGTGGCGGACTACCCGGAAGGTCGCGATATCCCCTCCAAGGCGGCGACCTCCCGGCTGTCGCCGCATCTGGCGTTCGGGGAGATCAGTCCGCGGCAGGTATGGCACACGGCGCAGGCGGTGGCCCAGCATGCGCCCGCCAAGGCATCGGCGATCGACAAGTTCCTGTCCGAAGTGGCCTGGCGGGACTTCAGCTACAACCAGCTCTACCACCGCGAGGACATCGCCACGGTGCCCATGGTGGAGAAGTACGCGCATCTCAAGTGGCGGCATGACGATACGGCGCTCACGGCCTGGCAGCAGGGCCGGACCGGCATTCCGATCGTCGATGCCGGGATGCGGGAGCTGTGGGAGACCGGCGTGATGCACAACCGGGTGCGCATGCTGACGGCGTCGCTGCTTGCCAAGAACCTGCTGATCGACTGGCGGAAGGGCGAGCAGTGGTTCTGGGATACGCTGGTCGATGCCGACGCGGCGAGTAATCCGGGTAATTGGCAGTGGGTGGCCGGCAGCGGGCTCGATGCGTCACCCTACTTCCGCATCTTCAACCCGGTGACGCAGGGCGAGCGGTTCGACCCGCGCGGCGACTATGTGCGGCGCTGGGTGCCGGAGGTTGCGGCGTTGCCGGACAAGCTGGTGCACCAGCCTTGGGAGTCGCCGGATGCGGCCGGGCTCGACTATCCGGCGCCGATCGTCGACCTGAAGCTTTCGCGCGAACGGGCGCTGGAGGCGTTCAAGGCGCTCTAGCTCGCGCAGGCACCGGAATGGCCTGCCCCCAATCGCAGGCTTGCCGACAAATCCTGCCCGCGGCGTGCGGTGGTTCGAAATCCCATACCATTCCGTGCCTTAAGCCTTGGCAGCGGGCGGGCCGCCCCCTAGTTTCCGGCTACCTTCACCAGCCGTGCGTCCCCCATGACCAACCACCGCGACGTCATCTCCGCCATCGGCAACACGCCCCTGATCCGGCTCAACCGCGTGTCTGACGCGACGGGCTGCGAGATCTGGGGCAAGGCGGAGTTCCTCAATCCGGGACAATCTGTGAAGGACCGGGCGGCGCTCTACATCATTCGCGACGCCGAGAGGCGGGGGCTGCTGCGGCCGGGCGGGACGATCGTCGAGGGCACTGCCGGCAATACCGGCATCGGGCTCTCGATGGTGGCCAATGCGCTGGGCTACAAATCGGTGATCGTGATCCCCGAGACGCAGAGCCAGGAGAAGAAGGACGCGCTGACGCTGCTCGGCGCCGAGCTGATCCAGGTGCCGGCCAAGCCCTACAAGAATCCCAATAATTACATCAAGATTTCCGGGCGCCTGGCTGAAAAGCTGGCGAAGGAACTGCCCAACGGCGCTGTGTGGGCGAACCAGTTCGACAACACCGCGAACCGCCAAGCCCACGTCGAGACCACAGGCCCCGAGATCTGGGAGCAGACCGGTGGCAAGGTGGATGGTTTCATCTGCTCGGTTGGTTCGGGCGGAACATTGGCCGGCGTGTCGATGGCGCTCAAGTTGAAGAACCCGGCCATTCAGATCGGCCTCGCCGATCCGGAAGGAGCGGCGCTCTACGAGTATTTCACCCATGGCGAGCTGAAGAGTTCGGGTAACTCGATTACGGAGGGCATCGGCCAGGGCCGGATCACCGCGAACCTCAGGGATCTCTCCGTCGATCGGGCCTACCAGATCCCCGACAGCGAAGCCCTGCCCTATGTGTTCGACCTGCTCGAGCATGAGGGCCTCTGCCTCGGCGGTTCGTCCGGCATCAATATCGCCGGTGCAGTGCGGCTGGCACGCGATCTCGGGCCCGGCAAGACCATCGTCACGGTGCTCTGCGACTACGGCAACCGCTACCAAAGCAAGCTGTTCAACCCGGAATTCCTCCGCTCGAAGAACCTGCCGGTACCGCATTGGCTTGAGGGCAAGGCGCCCATAGACTGGCGCTCGGTTGTCGAGGCGGAGCCGGTTGCGTGACTGAATTCATCTTTCGCGAGGACAGCTATGTCCGCTCGCTTCCGACGCTGGTGACGGCGATCACTCCCGAGGGCGGCATCGTGCTCGACCGGACGATCTTCTATGCGACCTCGGGCGGGCAGCCGGGCGACACCGGGCGGCTGAAGCGGGCGGACGGGTCGTTCATCTCGATCGCTGGAACAATCCATCCTGACGGCGATAAGACGGCAATCTTTCACCTGCCTGCAGCAGATCAAGCCGGACTTCAGCTGGGCGAAGAGCTCATCGCGCATCTCGATTGGGAGCGCCGGCACAAGCTGATGCGCATGCACACGGCGCTGCACCTCGTCACCGTGGTGCTGCCCTACCCGATCACCGGCGCGGCGGTGGGTGAGGACAAGGGGCGGGTCGATTTCAACCTGCCCGACGTGCCGGATGCCGCCGAAATCGAACGCAAACTCAATGACTTGGTCGACGCGGCCCTGCCGGTGTCGTCGGAGTGGATCACCGATGCCGAGCTCGAGGCCAACCCCGGTCTGATCAAATCCATGAACGTCAAGCCGCCAATGGGCCAGGGCCGCGTGCGGCTGGTGCGGATCGGCGACGTCGACCTGCAGCCCTGCGGCGGCACACACGTCAAAAACACCAGCGAAATCGGACCCTTACGGCTCGGAAAGATCGAGAAGAAGGGCGCCATCAACCGCCGGGTATCGGTGGTTTTCGGCTAGCTATTCAATGGGCGGGGCGTAGATCAGCCCGCCATTGGTCCACAGCGCATTCTGCCCGCGTACCACGGCGGCACCCGTTGTGGGCCCGAAGTTCCGCTCGAAGATCTCGCCGTAATTGCCGACAGCCTTGATGACATTGGCGATGAACATGTGGTCGAGCCCGATGGTCGGCCCGAACGTGCCCTCGAGGCCGAGCAGCCGCCTAATGCGGTGAGTCTTGGCGGCGGAGAGCGAGTCGATGTTGAGCGAAGTGACGCCGGCTTCCTCGGCATCGATCAGCGCGAACAGCGTCCATTCGACAATATCGAACCACTGATCGTCGCCAGTGCGGACCACCGGCCCGAAAGCGTCCTTGGAGATGCGTTCGGGCAGGATGCGGTGGGTCGCGGGCTCCGGCAGGCTGCGGCGCATGGCGTTGAGGAAGCTCGCGGGGGCGGAGACGGCGTTGCAGAGGCCTTCGCGGTAGGCCACTGCCAGATCCTCGCGGTCCTCGTAGAGCACCTCGGTATAGGTCGCCTGGATGCCGAAGAAGAATTCGCGCAGGTTCGCCAGCCCCTCCGGCGCATCGACGATGCACACCTTGACGTTGTCGAGCTCGTAGGCCGAGACGAAACCGAGCGACTGCGGGACCATGATCGCCTGTCCGTCATAGAACGAGGTGGCGACATAGCTGGCGCCGTAGCCAGTGTCGCGCCGCATGGTCCAGGGGGCGTTGCGGGCGATCAGGTCGATGGTGCCGGTCTGCAGCTGCGCGAAGCGGCTATCGCCCGAGAGCGGGACGAACTCCATCTTGCTGGCATCGTTGAACACCGCGACAGCAATGGCGCGGCAGAAATCGACGTCGAAGCCGGTCCAGCGGCCGTCGGTCCCGGGCTGAGCGAAGCCGGGCAGCGGATCGGCGGTGGCACAGATCAGGTGGCCACGGTCACGGATGGCCTGCAGCGTCGGGCCGGCTGCTACCGGCGGCACGGTCTGCGCCGCGGCAAGAGCCGGCATCATGATCGCTACACATAGGATGACGCGGACTAGGCCACGCCAAACGGCCGCAACCGTCATGGTCTATACGCTGCTCCAACTCGCCCGGGCGCAATATCCCGATGCAGGGTGGCCGGGTCAAGGCGACACTGCGCCACTGCGGCTGAACGCTTCCGGTGATGATCGTTCAATTGGTTCATTTGCCGATGTGCCTCGCTGCCGTGGTCTGCTGGGATGCAGTATGGCGTGGTTGGCGGCGGCGTGGATAAGTGCGGGAAATGCTCGACAGACCGGGTCTATTTCATCGACGCTGCTTGCTGCCCGGACCCCGCGGAGACCGAGTCACGGCAGCATTGCTGCCCTGCCTTGCCGCTGGTTTGCCGCAGACATGAACGGTAGATGAACTAAGCTTTGCGTCCATATGTGCGCTTGGCCGCCCCCTCCACCATGCTTCGCATGGTCCCCCTCCCCCGCCACGCGGGGGAGGATCTCGGTGCGTCATCGCGCCGGTGGTGCGGTGGATCCTCCCCCGCGTGGCGGGGGAGGGGGACCGGCGAAGCCGGTGGAGGGGGCGACCCTAGACTCAGTGCTTGCTAGTGTTCATGCCCGTGATGCCCGCCGACGAGGAAGCTTTCCTCGAACGGCCGGCGGCTGACTTCCATCGATTTGCCGCCCAGATACACCGACACCGGTTGCAACAGTGACGACCCCTGGCGGCGTTTGCCCACTACGTCCTCGAACACATAGTTGCTGTCGTACTGCTTCAGCACGGTGATGTCGGCCGGCGCGCCGACACCGAGGTGCCCGAGTTCGGGCTTCCGGATCGCCAAAGCCGGGCGGTTGGCGGACATGCCGACTACCTCCGGCAATGACAGGCCGCAGTTGAGCAGCTTGCTCATCGTGTGCAGCAGATCATACCCCGGGCCTTCGACGGCGATGACGTGCACGTCGGACGAAATCAGGTCGGGCGGAAAACCGTCCTTCAGCGCCGCTTCGGTGCTTTCGTAGCCGAAGGCGCCCATGCCGTGGGCGATGTCGAACAGCACGCCGCGCGCGCGCGCCTTCAGCACCGCGTCGATCACCTTGCCGTCGGGGCCGATCGCCGAGTTCGGGTCCGGCCGGTAGCAGTGGGTAAGAATGTCGCCCGGCCGCAGCATGTCGACCACGTCGGCATAGCTCGGCGGCGCGGTGCCGATATGGGTCATCAGCGGCAGGCCGACGGCGTTGGCGGCCTCGAGCGCCAGCTCCAGCGCGCCCAAGCCGAGATCGCCGGTGACGATGCCGCCGATGCGCACCTTTACGCCGATGATGCGGTCGCGGTTGGCCTCGATCTTTTCGACGCAGCGATGCACCGGCAGCATGCTGCGCGCCGTTGCCTCGCCGATCGACACGTCCTTGTCGAAGCCGAAAATGCCGGGGAAGGAGATGTTGAGGAAGGCGAAGATCCGGTACGGCGAATGGATCATCACGTAGTCGCGGAAGCCGTCATAATTGCCCGCCCCGGCGCTGCCTGCGTCTACCAGCGTGGTGCAGGCGGAGCGGCGGGCGATGAAGCCGGGGTCGACGCTGAGCGAGGTCGCCTTGTGGTAGACGTGGGTGTGGATGTCGATCAGCCCCGGCGCGACAATGGCGCCGCTGACGTCCTCGACCTTGGCCCCGGCCACCGCGAGGTCCTTGCCCACCGCGGCGATCTTGCCGCCCTTGATTGCCACATCGAACAGCCCGTCGATGCCGTTGCGCTCGTCGAGGACGCGGCCGCCCCTGAGCACGATATCGAAGCCTTGTCCCGGTGCAGTCATCGATAGTCTCCGGTTTCGTCTACGGCGCGGCCGGCGGCGGGCAACCTGCTCGCCGGGTTCGTGCGCCTGAAGTGGGGTCGGCTAGGCAAGCTCGACGACGCGCTTCTCGTTGATCGACTGCTCGGCGGCAAGCACGATCCTGAGGCTGTTCACCGCAGCATCCATCTGATCGGTCAGGTCGAGATCCTCGATGATGGATTTGAGGAAGAACGCCTGCTCGCGGTCGCAGAGCTCCTGGTGGTTGGGCTCGTCGGTCATGGTGAAGATCTCGTCTTTGCGGACGAAGCTCTTGTCACCCGGGTTCACCTCGGCGTGGTGATACTGGATGGCGTCGGTCTTGGTGTGCTGGTCGATATCGGAGGAATCCGACACGCCGTCCTTGTGCGCCTTGGGGTTGGGAACAATCGAGACGGCGCCCTTTGGCCCCACCACGTCCTTAACGAAGTAGGCGACCTCGCTCATCATCGGGCCCCAGCCGGCTTCATACCAGCCGACCGAACCGTCATCGAACTCGACATGCAGGTGGCCGTAGTTCTGCTTGTCCGCCTCGGCCCAGAGCTTCGCGCCAATGCCGTGCACGCGCACCGGCTTGGCTTTGGTCATCTGGCACATCACGTCGACGTAGTGGACGCCGCAGTCGACGATCGGGATCAGCGAGTCGATCAGGTTCTTGTGCCAGTCATAGGTCGGACCGCCCGACTGCTGATTGAGGTTGAGCCGCATGACGAGGGGCTTGCCCAGCGTCTGCGCCAGTTCGGTGAACTTCATCCAGCTGGGGTGCACGCGCAGGATGTAGCCGAGCACCAGCTTTTTGTGCTTCTCGCGCGCCAGCTTCACCACCGCCTCGGCGTCGGCGATGTTGGTGGCCAGCGGCTTTTCCATGAACACATGGGCGCCGGCGTTGATCGCCTTAATGGCGTATTCGGCGTGCGTGTTGGGCCAGGAATTGATCGACACGGCATCGGGTTTCGTCACCCGCAGCGCCTCGTCATAATCCTCGAACAGCGGATAGCCCTTGAGCTCGTCCGGGATCGGTTTCGATTTGATCGAACGGCTCATCAGCCCGACGATCTCGAAGCCCGGGTTGCGATGATAGGCGCTCGCATGCGAGGCGCCCATGTTGCCGAGCCCGACGACCAGAACTTTTACCGTATTGGCCATCCGGCCCCCCTGATGCTTTCGTTAGTGGTGCGGGCGGCATTCCCTCGGGTGCCGCCCGCCGCGTTGGCTTAGCGGTCGGCCGGAATGGCCTGGTCGTAGAGGTGCGCCTTAACGTCCTCGATGTTGATCGCCTTGAAGGCGTCCGACAGCACATAGGCGGCGGCATCGGCCTT
>JBKJMF010000380.1:0-4290 GCA_046596525.1 Devosia sp.
GCGGAGGGATCGGCGCAGACCGGTTCGACTTCTTCGAATACAGCACGGGCCTCGGCGCCGGGCGCGACGTGATCACCGACTTCGAGGCGGGGGTCGACACCATCAACCTCGCCTACATGGACGCCAACACCAATAGCGGCAGCAACCAGGCTTTCGCCTTCATCGGCGACGCGGCGTTCACGGGCGCGGCGGGGCAGCTGCGCCAGGCATCAGCGACCGGCGGCGACGGCGCCCCGATTAGCCTCGTCGAAGGCGACGTGAACGGCGACGGCATCGCCGACTTCCAGATCGAGCTGCGCGGCACACATGTGCTCACAGCCAGCGACTTCATCCTCTAGCGGCGCGGAAGGAGACGGCTATGGCCTACATCAAGGGAACAGTTGGGGTCGACACCTTGGTCGGCACCGAGGAGCGGGACTCCCTGCTCGGGCTTGCCGGCGACGATCATCTGATCGGCTTGGGTGGGGTCGACCGGCTGATCGGTGGCGATGGCGCGGACATCCTCGAAGGCGGCGAGGGCAACGACGTCTATCTGATCAGCGGCGACCGCTCGGACACCATCATCGACATCGCGGGTTTTGACATCATCCAGGCGACGGTGAGCGCCGATCTCGAGGACTACCCGGCGATCGAGGGGTTCTACATAATGACCAACGCGTCCGGCAAACGGCTGCTCGGCAACGGTCTGGACAACGAGCTCTACGATTGGGCCGGCAACAACCTCCTCGATGGCCGCGAGGGGAACGACTACCTGGTCGGCAACGCGGGCGATGACATCCTCATTGGCGGCCTCGGCGTCGACATATTGAACGGCTCGGTCGGCGATGACCGGCACGACTTCTACGACATCGCCGAGACAGGTGTCGGTCCGGGGGCCCGCGACCGGATCAACGAGTTTTACCTGGACGACGACGTCATCCACCTCGGACGGATCGACGCCGACACCAGCCATTCGGGCAACCAGGCCTTCACCTTCCTCGGCGCCACCGGTTTCACCGGCAGCGCAGGCGAACTCGTCACCTACGAGGAACTAAATGGCGCGGGCCAGTTGATCATGGTCCTGGCAGGCGACGTCAACGGCGACGGGATCGCCGACTTCGAGATCGAATTCCGCGAAACGCCAGTGCTGACAGCGGACGACTTCATCCTCTAGGGAGGCGCGACATGGCTTACATCATCGGCACCAATGCATCGGAGACGATCACCGGCACGGAGGACGGGGACTCGATTCTTGGCCTCGGCGGCGACGATCACATCATCGGGCTGGGCGACAATGACCGGCTGATCGGTGGGGTGGGCGCGGACATCCTCGATGGCGGCGACGGCGACGATGTCTACGATATCGATCCTTCGGATACGATCATAGACAGCGGCGGCTGGGACGGAATCCGTGCCACCGTCAGCACCGACCTTGCGGACTATCCCGGGATCGAGAACCTGGTGATGGCGACCGATGCGTCGGGACGGCAATTGCTCGGCAACGCGCTGCACAATGAGATGTATGACTGGAACGGCAGCAACATCCTCAATGGACGCGCCGGCGACGACTATCTCCTCGCCAATGGCGGAGACGATATCCTCATCGGCGGACTCGGCGCTGACGGACTGCATGGCGGCAACGGCGATGATCGCTTCGACTTCTATGATGCGGCCGAAACCGGCGTGGGCTCCGGCCCCGGCATCTACAACCGCGACCAGATCATGGATTTCACGCGAGGCGACGATCGCATCCATCTTGGCCGCATCGACGCCGATGCCGGCCACTCGGGCAACCAGGCATTCCACTTCCTCGGCGCCACCAGCTTCACCGGCACTGCCGGCGAACTAATTACGTACCAGGAGACGATCAACGCCGGCACCGAAACCGTGACAGTCGTCGCCGCCGACACCAATGGCGATGGCATCGCCGACTTCGAGATCGAGCTACGCGGCACGTACGCGCTGACGGCGGCGGATTTCATCCTCTAGGCACGGACGGCAGTGCTGCGCCGGTCGATGTCGCGGCCAGCGTAGGTGTCCCGAGGCTGAGATGACCTGGGCGCGGCGCGCCCGGGGAGATTATTCTTCGGCGCGAATCTTCTTCAGCTCGGCATTGTAGATGCGCAGGCTGAGATAGATGGCGAACATGAAGCAGACGATGCCGGTGACCTGCGACAGCGGCAAGCCGGCGGAAATCGGCAGGTGCTTGGCAATGATCAAAGCAACAACGAGCATGAGGACAGACACGACCTCAGCAGAGCGGAACAGCATGGCTCCCCTTTACCTTCATTTCGAGATGCGCTGACGCTCGGCGCGGAATGGCGCCGCGTGGGAGCCCCCGCAGCCACGTTACGGAAAATCGCAGAAGGTTCCATCAACATTTGCGTTATTCGGTATTTTCCTGAAACAGGCTGGCGCGGAAGCCACAACTCCCGCGCCGCTTGGCGGTCAGCTGACCAGCTTGAGCCCGACGATACCGGCGATGATCAGGCCGATGCTGGCGAGCCGCAGGGCGGTGGCGGGCTCATGGAATATCATGATGCCGAGGACCGCCGTACCCACCGTGCCGATGCCGGTCCAGATGGCGTAGCCGGTGCCGACCGGCAGGTCGCGCAGCGCGATGCCGAGCAGAATGACACTGGCGATCATGGCGCCGACGGTGATGGCGGTCGGGCCGAGTTTGGTGAAACCTTCGGTGTACTTGAGGCCGATTGCCCAGATGATTTCAAGCAGGCCGGCAGCGGTGAGATAAACCCATGCCATGGGAGTTACTCCGTGTCGCGGGCCGTCCCGCTGTTGATCTGGGTGAGGCGTCAGGGTCGTCCCCAACGCCGATCGATATAGGACTGGGTGGCGCGGAAGAGAAGTGCTGGGGGAGCAGATCTGATGGTCCGGGCATGGAGGCGGCAGTCGCCAAGCTGAACGGCCGCTGAACAGGCCGGGGGCAAAGCGCCGGGGGATCAGGTTTTTGGACTGGAAGCGCCGTGGTGCCTTGTGTACTAGACGCGCCGATCGCACCCGTCCGGGGGGCCGGGCGATCTCCATGTCAAAGCATAGCCGAGGACGCATATGCACAAGATGATATGGCGAGCCCCCCTCGCCTGCGCACTGGTTGCGCTCGGACTTCTGTCCCTTACTGCCCCCGCACTCGCCGCCAGTGGCACGGCGCTCGGCGTCAAGCCGGCGGCGGCCGTCGAGACCAAGGCCGACAACAAGGTGCTGACGGTCGGCGCCGATATCTTCATCGGCGACCGCGTGGTCACCGGCCCTGCTGGTCAGGTGCAGATCAAGTTTTCCGACCAGACCGAGCTGGTGGTCGGGCCGAACTCGGCGCTGCTGATCGAGGACTATCTGCTGCGCGAAGATGAATCGGCCGGCAGGTTCGCGATCAACGCGCTCGCCGGCACCTTCCGCTTCACCACCGGCCGGGCGCCGAAGGATCGCTACGTGATCGAGACCCCGACGGGGACGATCGGCGTGCGCGGCACGTCGTTCGATTTCAACTCGAGCACCAAGGAGACCAGGGTCCTGCTGTACCACGGGCAGGTGGTGCTCTGTAACCTCGACAAGGTCTGCGTGACCCTCGACGACACCTGCGAGCTGGGCGCCTTCGACCTCGGAAGGTCGGAGATTCTTGGCCACACCGATGACTTCAAGGGTGCGGCGCGCGAGGACTTGAAGGCATCCTTCCGCTATGCCCAGTCGCAGGCGCCGCTACTGGGCGCGTTCCGGGTCGAAGAGGCAAAGGAGTGCTTCCAGAAGGGGTTCGTGGCCAGCGCGCAGACCGAGAGTCTGGTGAAGGATAACGGCGATGAGCCGGTCGAAGAGCCGTGCGGAGACTGCTGCATCGATTGCTAGTAGCCACCGGTTCTCGTCACGGCCAACTGAGCCATCAGCCCGGCTGATACCTGGTGTCACGCCAATTCATTGGCCGCCCGGGACGATCTCGCCTAGGGGTCGTCCCGGGAGGGCTGATGAATGAGTGAGCCGACGAGACCGCGCCTGCCGATGACGGCGCTCATCGCGGCGAACCTGTTCTTCAACGGCACCAGCTATGCCGCTACCCTGCCCTATGCCGGCATCGCCGCCATCGACGGGCTGGGGTTCTCCACCACCGACTACGCGCTGTTGCTGTCGGTGGGTGCAGTGGTCGGCCTCGTCGCCTCGGTGGCGATGGGGTACCTGTCGGACCGGATCGGCGACCGGCGCCTGCTGGTGCTGTTCGCGGCACTGATGGGCGCACTCGGCTTCGGCCTCGTTTACGCGGCGCCCAGCGCGCTCACCTACATCATCGCCTATTGCGTCTTGATG
>JBKJMF010000187.1:0-8249 GCA_046596525.1 Devosia sp.
TTGTCGAAAAACTTCTCAAAGCAGGGCTTAGGCCCTGCTTTTTTCTTTTCTGGATGAAGAAGCGATGACAAGTTATTCTGAGTTCAGGGCAATTGCATTGTCGCTGGAAGGTACCACTGAGGCGCCGCACTTCGATCGGGCGGCGTTCAAGGTCGCCCGTATCTACACGACGCTCGCTGCGGACGGCCGAACCGCCAACCTGAAGCTCACGCTCGACGAGCAGGAGTTCAAGGCGATGCTGGCGCCCGAGGCGTTCATGCCACTGGACAATGCCTGGGGCCGACAGGGGTGGACTACCGCAGTGCTGGCGAACCTCAACGAGGCCGAACTGCGGGCGGCGTTGGAGATGGCGCATGCCCACGCCGTGCCCACGGCGAAGGGGAAGAAAGCGTGACCAAGGCGCTAGCACTGGCGGTTCTCTGCGGACTTTGGTCACCCGCTGATGCGGCGGCGGCCGATAGTCCGCCGGCAACGTCCGAGCCCAATCAATGCGAAGCGTTCGAAAACGTCATCGAACTGCCGGATGGCTTTGTGGAGGCCGGACACGCAACGCTTATGGAGGGTAACCACCTCTACTATTACGAGAATGGCGAGTGCAGCTGCTCCGACCTCATGGAAGCCGACGTGCAAAGGCCCGCTCGGCACTTCGAGTGCCGACCGATCCGCAACTGAACTACCGCCAATACTCCCGCAGCCACGATGCGCTCAGCCCCCACAGCAGCAGGCCGGTGACCACGGCGGCGAGCACCGTCGTGATCAGCAGTTTTGGCCAGAGGCGCAGGATGCCGGCCGGCGCGCCGCGCTCGGTGCCCTCTTGCCATTCACCGGTATCGACCTGGTTGCGCACCTTGAACGGCAGCACCAGGAACAGGCAGAGCCACCAGGCGACGAAATAGATGGCGATGTAAGTGCCGATTTGCATGGCGTGGCTCAGACGCGGTGGACGAAGATCGTTACGTTCGGTTTACGGCCCCAATAGGACGCCACCTCGCTGCGCACTGCCCGCTGCAGTGCCGTGTTGACCATCTCCGGGTCGTTGCGGCGCTTCGGCGGGATGGACTTGAGCGTCCCTGTCACAGCCCGCTTGACGATCTGCGGCAGCGACTCGTCGTCATCCTCGACGTCCGGCAGCCCTTCGATCACCAGTTCCGGTCCGGCCAGCACCTGGCCGCTGGCATTGACGCAGAGGCTGACCACGATGTGGCCGCCAAAGCTTAGCCGGCGGCGGCCCTTCACGCCGCTCTCCTCGGGCGTGCAGAGCACGTTGCCATCGAGATAGAGCTGGCCGACGCGGACTTCGCCCGGGAACTGTGTGGTGTTCGGGAACAGCCGCACCATATCGCCATTGCGGGCGTGGACGACGGTCTCGATGCCATGCTGGCGGCCGAGCGTCGCGTGCGCCTCGAGATGCGCGGCTTCGCCGTGCACCGGCACCAGAACGTCCGGCTTGATCAGGTCGTAGAGCCGCTTCAGCTCTTCGCGGCGCGGGTGGCCGGTGGTGTGCACCAGCCCGTGCGTCTGGGTGATGACGTCGACGCCGCGGTCGATCAGCATGTTCTGGATATCGATGACTTCGCGCTCGTTGCCCGGGATGGCCCAGGACGAGAAGATCACCCGGTCGCCGGCGTTGAGCGAAATCTCGGGATGCTCCTCGCGCGCAATGCGGGCGATGGCGGCCCGGGCCTCGCCCTGGCTGCCGGTGCAGAGCAAGACGACCTTGGAGCGCGGCAGCGTCTTGTACTCGTGCTGGTCGAGGAACGGATCGATCCCCTCCAGCATGCCGAGCTCGCGGGCGATGCCGCTGATCCGATGCAGCGCCCTGCCCGACATCACCACCTTGCGGCCGGCCTTCTGCGCCGCACGCGCCACCGAGATCACCCGCCCGACATTGGAGGCGAAAGTGGTGACGGCAACGCGATGCGTCGACTCGGCGATCAACGCAGCGAGCGTTGCCGCCACCTCGTCTTCGGACGGGCTGGTGCCGTCCTTCATCGCGTTGGTGGAATCGCAGATCAGCGCGATCGGGGTCGAGCGGTCGGCGCCGATCTCCGCAAAGCGACCCACATCGGTCGGCGGGCCACCGACCGGGTGCGGATCGAGCTTCCAGTCGCCGGTATGGACGATGCGACCTACTGAAGTAGTGATCAGCAGCGCGCAGCTTTCGGGGATCGAGTGGGCGACATTGATCGCCTCGATGGTGAACGGCCCGACGGTGAAGGGCTTGCCCACCTGCATCGGCCTGACTTCGATGTCCTCGACGATCCCTTCCGACTCGCGCTTGGCGCTCAGCATCGCGGCGGTGAAGGCAGTCGCATAGACCGGACGGTCGAAGGCCGGCCACAGGTCGAGCACGGCGCCATAGTGGTCTTCGTGGCTGTGCGTGAGGATCAGCGCCAGGATGTCGTCGGCATTCTCTTCGAGGAACGCCGGATCGGGCAGGATCAGCTCGACGCCGGGCTCATCGGGGCCGGCGAAAGTGACGCCGCAATCGACGACGATCCATTTGCGGGCCGAAGACGGGCCGAAGCCGTAGGCGCCCATGTTCATGCCGATTTCGCCTACGCCGCCAAGCGGCACGAAGACGAGCTCATCGGGTCTCGGCTTTGCCATTGTCAGTTCCTAACGCTTGCGGTCGTGCCGAAATGCACGTCACCGGCGGTGATGGCAATGCGACTGTTATCGTTGGCGCGGACGATCAGTCGTCCCGCCTCGTCAATTGTTTCAAAGATGCCGCGCACGATGTCGCCATCGCGGTTCACGGCGACTTCGGCGCCGATGCCGGCGGCGGACTGGCGCCAGAGTTCGAGCACCTGAGTGACGCCCCTGCCCTGGTCCCAGGTCTCGATCGTTTCGACCCAGGCATCCGACAGGGCGCCGAACACGGTCTCGGCGCTGGTATCAAGTCCGAGCGCGCGCAACGACGTCGCGGGGTAGGGCAGCCCTTCGGGCGCCGCGACGACATTAACGCCGAGGCCGATGACGATGGCCATGGAGCCATCCGGGCGCTTGTGCGCTTCCAGCAGAATGCCGGCGAGCTTGGCGCCATCGGCCAGCACGTCGTTGGGCCACTTCAGCGCGATGCGGCCGTTGGCGAGATCCGCCCCGTCGATGCCGGTCCTGAGTTGAGCCGCCGGGACGATCCCGGCCAGGGCACGGTTCAGCGCGACACCGGCGACGAAGCCGAGCGTCGCGGAGATGGCGGGATCGGTCTCGGGCACGATCAGCAGGCTGGCGGCGAGGTTGCCGTGCGGCGACTGCCACGGCCTGCCGCGACGGCCACGGCCGGCGGTCTGCTGCAGGGCGCAGAACCAGACGTCGCCGACATCGCCGGCGCGGGCCGCGTTGGCCGCCTCGTTCGAGGTGGAGCCGACACTGTCGAAGCCGTTCAGCCTATAGCCGCGCGATGCCGCCCTGGACCCGAGCCAGAATCCTGCCACTAGAACAGGCTTCCGGCCGCGTTATGGGCAGCCGCGGTCAGCGGCGAACCCACCGTGACGAAGTACGTGACGATCAGGAAGCCAACGCCTGCCATGACGACAGTGAGTTCGCCCGGCACGGCGGCGAACTTCGCTACCGGCTCGTCGAAGTACATCACCTTGACGATGCGCAGGTAATAGAACGCGCTCACCGCCGAGGCGAGGACGCCGATCACGGCGAGGACGAACAGGTTCTGCTCGACGGCGGCGAGGAAGACCTGCCACTTGGCGAAGAACCCGGCGAGCGGCGGCAGGCCGATCAGCGAGAACATCAGGATGGCGATAACAGCGGCAACGAAGGGCTTCCGCTGCGCAAGGCCCGCAAGCTCGGAGATTGTCTCCACCGGGCCGTTCTCGGTGCGGAGCGCCAGCACGCAGGCGAAAATGCCGACGGTCATGGCGATGTAGATCGCCATGTAGACGGCGACGCCCTCGACGCCCACGGCGGTGCCGGCGGACAGCCCGACCAGGGCGAAGCCGACGTGGCCGATCGACGAATAGGCGAGCAGGCGCTTGAGGTTGTTCTGGCCGATCGCGGCGAAGGCTGCGAGCACCATCGAGGCGATGGAGAGGAAGATGACGATCTGCTGCCAGTCATGCGTGATGGGGCCGAAGCTGACCGTGGTGACGCGGATGAACAGCGCCATCGCGGCGACCTTCGGGGCGGCTGCGAAGAACGCCGTCACGGGCGTCGGAGCACCCTCATAGACGTCCGGCGTCCACATGTGGAACGGCACGGCCGAGATCTTGAAGGCGATACCGGCGAGCAGGAACACCATGCCGAAGATCAGCCCGATCGAGCGGCTGTCGAGCGTGATGGCGGCGACGATCAGGTCGAGCTGGGTCGTGCCGGTGAAGCCATAGACCAGCGATGCGCCGTAGAGCAGCATGCCGGACGAGAGCGCGCCGAGGACGAAGTACTTCATGCCGGCCTCGGTGGCCTTCTGGTCCTCGCGCTTCATGGCGGCGACGACGTAGAGCGCAAGGCTCTGCAGCTCGAGGCCGACATAGAGGACCATCAGGTCGTTGGCCGAGACCATGATCATCATGCCGAGCGTCGCGAGCAGCACCAGCACCGAGTACTCGAACTTGTCGATGCCGTGTTCTTTGGCGTTCGACAGCGAGATCAGCAGCGTCGCCGCGGCACCGCCGAGCACCAGAGCCTTCATGTAGCGGGCGAAGCCGTCGACGATGAAGCCGCCATTGAACAGCACCCCGGACGCCGGCAGCAGCAACAGCAGGGCGAGCGCCGCCAGCAGCAGCGCGATGGAGACGATGGCCACCACGGTCGGGCTGATGCCCTTCCAGAACAGCGCGATCAGCAGCACCGCCACCGCGCCAACGGCGAGCAGCAGTTCCGGATAGGCGGGTGCGAGCGAAGCAAAGCTCGTGACGTCGGACATCATGCCCGTCTTTCTCCTAGTGGCCAGTCGCCGCGGCAACCGCTGCGGGAGCGGCGCCGATGGCGTTGGCAAAGTTTTCAGCGACGAGGTTCACCGACGCGGCAGTCGCATCGAGGATCGGCGCGGGATAGAAGCCGAAAAGAATGGTGAGGATCACCAGCGGCACCAGCACGGCAATTTCGCGTGCGTCGAGATCGAGGATGCCCTTCAGCGATTCCTTGGTGAAGGCACCGAAGATCACCCGGCGATAGAGCCACAGCGCGTAGGCCGCCGACAGGATCACGCCAAAGGCCGCGAAGAACGCCACCCAGGTATTGGCCTGGAACGCCGCCAGCATGGTGAGGAACTCGCCGACGAACCCTGCTGTACCCGGCAGGCCGACATTGGCCATGGTGAACACCATGAACGCGAAGGCGTAGCGTGGCATCGGCGATACCAGCCCGCCATAAGCGGAGATTTCGCGGGTGTGCATCCGGTCATAGACCACGCCGACGCAGAAGAAGAGCGCCGCGGAGACGATGCCGTGCGAGATCATCTGAAAGATCGCGCCGTGGATGCCGTAGATGTTGCCGGTGAAGATGCCCATGGTCACAAAGCCCATGTGGGCGACGGACGAATAGGCGATCAGCTTCTTCATGTCGGTTTGCACCAGCGCGATCAGCGAGGTGATGATGATCGCCGCGAGCGACAAGACGAACACGAAGTTCGCGAACTGGTGCGAGGCATCGGGGAACATCGAGATCGAGAAGCGGATGAAACCGTAGCCGCCAAGCTTCAAGAGGATCGCGGCCAGGATCACCGAGCCGCCGGTCGGCGCCTCGACGTGGGCTTCCGGCAGCCAGCGATGGAACGGCCACATCGGCAGCTTCACCGCGAACGAGGCGAAGAAGCCGATCCACAGCCAGGTCTGGACCTCGGGCGGGAACTTGAAGGTCAGCAGCTTCTGGATATCGAGCGTGCCGGCCTGCCAGTACATCGCCATGATGGCGATGAGCATCAGCACCGTGCCGGTGAAGCTGTAAAAGAAGAACTTGTAGGTCGCCTGGATGCGCCGCGCCCCGCCCCAGATGCCGATGATCAAGAACATCGGGATCAGCGTGCCCTCGAAGAACACGTAGAACAGCGCCAGATCGAGCGTCGCGAAGGCGCCGATCATGAACGTCTCGAGGACGAGGAAGACGATCAGGTATTCTTTCACCCGCTTGGTGATGGAGCCCCAGCTGGAGAGGATCACCGCCGGCATCAACACCGCGGTCAGCGGGATGAACAGCACCGAGATGCCGTCGACGCCCATGCGGTAGCCGATCGAGTCACCGATCCAGGCATAGTTCTCGACGAACTGGAACGCCGTGCTCGACGGGTCGAACAGGTACCAGAGGTAAAGGCTCAGGGCCGCAGTCGCCAGCGTCACGCCGAGCGCGATATAGCGCGCCAGGTTGTCCGCCGCCTCGCCCTTGCCGCCGACGAGCAGCAGCACCAATGCGCCGAACGTCGGCAGGAAGGTGATGACCGTCAGAAGATAGCCACTGAAGATCATCCCAGAAGTCCCCCGGCGGCGATGGCCCAGGTGAGCAGCGCCGCGATACCGATAAGCATGGCGAAAGCGTAGTGATAGAGGTAGCCGGACTGCAGCTTCACGACCTTGCCGGTGATGTCCTTCACCCGGTTGCCCAGCCCCTCGGTGATGGTCTTGTCGATCAGCATGTCGTCAAAGCCCTTCCACAGGGCATTGCCGAGCCACAGCGACGGCTTGACGAAGATGCGGTCGTAGAGCTCGTCGAAGTACCACTTGTTCAAGAGGAACAGGTAGAGCCCCGGGTTGGCGTGAGCCAGCCGCTTCGGCGCTGCCGGATCGCGGATGTACATCTGGTACGCAGCGGCAAAGCCAAGCAGCATCGCCACCGTCGCCGACCACTTCACCCACAGCGGCACGCCGTGCGCGGTTTCGAGCAGTTCCGTCGGAACGACGAGCGAGCCCTGGAAGAAGTGCTCGATGTGCTCGGCGTGGCCGAAGAACAGATCGTTGAACACCACGCCCGCCAGCACCGCGCCAGCAGCGAGGATATAGAGCGGCACCAGCATGACGTTGGGGCTCTCATGCGCGTTGTCGTAGGCGCTGTCGTGATGCCCATGATCGTCGTGGGCGGCATGCGCGTCGTGGCCGTGATGCGCCTCGCGCGGCTTGCCGTGGAAGGTCAGGTGGATCAGGCGCCACGAGTAGAAGCTCGTGAACATCGCCGCTATCACCAGGGCCCAGAAGCCGATGTAGCCGGTCGAACCGCCAGCCGCGTAGGCGACTTCGATGATCCCGTCCTTCGAGAAGAACCCAGCGAAACCGAGCGGCGTCCCCGGGATGCCGACGCCGGTGAGCGCCAGCGTGCCGATGATCATCAGCCAGTAGGTGACCGGGATCTTATGGCGCAGGCCGCCCATGTTCCGCATGTCCTGCTCATGGTGCATGGCATGGATGACCGAGCCGGCGCCGAGGAACAGCAGGGCCTTGAAGAAGGCGTGGGTGAACAGGTGGAAGATGCCCGCCGAGTAGACCCCTGCCCCGAGCGCCACGAACATGTAGCCGAGCTGCGAGCAGGTCGAATAGGCGATGACGCGCTTGATGTCGTTCTGGACGAGGCCGACCGTCGCGGCGAAGAACGCCGTCAGCGCGCCGACCAGCATCACCACGGTCATGGCGAGCTCGGACGCTTCGAACAGCGGCGAGAAGCGGGCGACCATGAACACACCGGCCGTCACCATGGTCGCGGCATGGATCAGCGCCGACACCGGGGTCGGGCCTTCCATGGCGTCCGGCAGCCAGGTGTGCAGCAGGAACTGCGCCGACTTGCCCATGGCACCCATGAACAGCAGCAGGCACACCACGGTCATGGCGTGGACGTCCCAGCTGAGGAAGCGGAACGTCAGGTCCTTGTTCGCTTCGACGGCATGGAAGGCGCCGTCGAAATCGAGGTGACCGAGCACCACGAAGGCGGCGAAGATGCCGAGGGCGAAGCCGAAGTCGCCGACGCGGTTGACCACGAACGCCTTGATCGCCGCGGCATTGGCGGAGGGGCGCGTGTACCAGAAACCGATGAGCAGGTAGGACGCGAGCCCGACGCCTTCCCAGCCGAAGAACATCTGCAGGAAGTTGTCGGCAGTCACCAGCATCAGCATGGCGAAGGTGAACAATGACAGGTAGGCGAAGAACCGCGAGCGATGCGGATCGTCGGCCATGTAGCCGATCGAATAGAGGTGGACGAGGCTGGAAACGGTGGTGACCACGACCAGCATCACCGCGGTCAGCGTATCGACGCGCAGCACCCAGCGCAGATCGAGCGCGCCGGAGGCAATCCAGCGCATCACCTCGACCTTGGTG
>JBKJMF010000094.1:0-14799 GCA_046596525.1 Devosia sp.
GCCAAGCTGCACGAGGAACTCGGCGACCTGCTGTTCGCCACCGCCAACCTCGCTCGCAAGCTCGGCGTCGATGCCGAGGCCGCCCTGCGCGATGCCAACCTCAAATTCGACCGGCGCTTCCGGTACGTCGAGGCCCGCACCACAGAGGACGCGGTGCCGCTCGCTGAGGCGGGCCTCGGTCGGCTCGATGGCTACTGGAACGAGATCAGGGCCAAGGACCGCTCAGGCGGCGTCTGAGCCCTCTATCCGGCCCGCAAAGCGCTCGGTGAAGGCGTTCTTGTGCCGGGCCTCGACCCGCACCTCATAGACCTGCCCGTTCTCGTCCGGCTCGTCCTTACCGATGATCTCGGCGTGCCCGTAGAGCCAGCCCACATCGGCCCCGGCCGTATGGGGAACCAGCACTCGGTAGATGCGTCCCTGCCCGGCCAGCACTTTCTCGATGGTGTCGAGCAGCTTATCCAAGCCCTCGCCTGTCTGGGCCGACACCGGCACGGACGCCGCTACCTTGCCCAGCGGCCACATTGTCGCGAGCGCCGGATACGAGCCATCGGCATCGCGCTCCAGCAGGTCGACCTTGTTCCAGACCTCGATGATCGGCGTGCTCTCGGCCGACATGCCAAGTTCTTCAAGCACCCTCAGCACGTCCTGCGCCTGCGCCTGATGATCCGGATTGGCAACGTCGCGGACATGCAGGATGACATGCGCTTCCAGCACTTCTTCCAGCGTGGCGCGGAACGCGGCAATCAGGTCGGTGGGCAGGTCGGAGACAAAACCCACGGTGTCCGACAGCATCACCTCGCGCCCATGCGGCAGGCTGATCTTGCGCACCGTGGTATCGAGGGTCGCAAACAGCAGGTCCTTGGCGAACACCCCTGCCCCGGTCAACGCATTGAATATGCTGGATTTACCGGCATTGGTGTAGCCGACGAGCGCCACCACCTGAAACGGCACAGCATCGCGCCGGCCCTTCTGCTGGCCGCGGGTCTGCCGCACCTTTTCGATGCGCTCTTCGAGCAGCTTGATGCGGTCCTGCAGCTGCCGGCGGTCGCTTTCGAGCTGGGTTTCGCCGGGACCGCCCATGAAACCGAAGCCGCCCGAGCCGCGCTGGCGCTCAAGGTGGGTCCAGCTCTTCACCAGCCGGCTCTTCTGGTAGTTGAGGTGCGCAAGCTCGACCTGCAGCACGCCTTCGCGGGTCGCAGCTCGCTCGCCGAAAATCTCGAGAATCAGCCCCGTGCGGTCCAGCACCTTGGCCCCGGTTTCCTTCTCGAGGTTGCGTTGCTGGATCGGGTGCAAGGCGGTGTCGACGAGCAGGAGCTCGATCCCCTCCTCCTTCACCCGCTTGGCAAAGTCGTCGACATGCCCGCCGCCGATAAAGGTCGCCGGCTTGATCTCGCGGACCTTGGCGACTTCGGAGAACACGATCTCGACGCGGATGGCGTTCGCCAGTCCCTCGAACTCGGCCTTGCGAGCTTCGATGCTGTGCGTGGTCGCACGGCCGCGAACGTCGGGCACGACGAGGCCGACGCGGGTCGGGGCCGCACGCTGGTCTATGAATGCTTGAGGGCCGCCCTTGCGGGCGGCCTCATCGTCGAAGTCGTCGGTCATAGAGTTTGTATCAGTCCTCGCCGACGGCTTGCTCGGGATCAAAGAGCTGGATCGGAGCACCGGGCATGATGGTCGAGATGGCATGCTTGTAGACGAGCTGCGACTGGGCATCGCGTCTCAGCAGCAGGCAGAAGTTGTCGAACCAGGTGATCACGCCCTGCAACTTGACACCGTTCACGAGGAAGATCGTGACCGGCACCTTCTGCTTGCGGACATGGTTGAGGAACGCGTCCTGGAGATTCTGGGTCTTTTCGCTGGGCATTTCCTGGCCTCTTCTCGCGGGATACTAGGTAGGCGCCGGCCGACGGCCACACCCTGTTTATGGAGCATCGGCCGCCACCGCCCCTGCCCCTTTGGTCGTCATTCTCCCATCGCAACTGAAGTATGGCACAGAAGAAACTGAGTGCCTACCCGTACGGATGGACGGAGCTAAAGCCCGAGGGACTTGATCTTCCGATGCAAAGCGCTCCGCTCCATGCCCACGAACTCGGCGGTTTTCGAGATGTTGCCGCCGAAGCGCTCGATCTGCGCCATCAGGTACTGCCGTTCGAACACCTCACGGGCATCGCGTAGCGGCAGGCTCATCAGGTGCGCCGACGAGTCGCTGTCGCCGACAGTCGGCAAAACCTCACCGATATCGGGCGGCAGCAGCGCGGCGGTGATCACTCCGTCCGCCGGCGTCTGATCCTTGACGAGGATCAGCAGCCGCTCGATCGAGTTGCGAAGCTGGCGGGCGTTGCCAGGCCAATCCTGGGCCTGCAGCACCGCCACGGCGTCGTCGCCGATGGACAGGCTCTTGAGGTTATGCAGCCGGCATACCTGCTCGATGAACACGTCGACCAGCGGCGGTATGTCTTCGCGGCGCTCCTTCAGCGGCGTGAGGTGGAGCGGCACGATCGACAGCCGGTGGAAGAGATCGGAGCGGAACTGCCCGTCTTCGATGAGCCCGGCGACGTTCTGCGAACTCGAGGAAATGATGCGCACGTCGATAGGCACAGCAACGGCGCCGCCGACACGGTTGAACTTGCTTTCGACCAGGGTCCTGAGCACCGCCTGCTGAGCTGCTTGCGGCAGAGCCGCGACCTCTGAGAGATAGATCGTCCCGCCATGGGCACGCTCAAGCGCCCCGACCTCGGTCCGCAACGTCCCGGTCTTCTCGCGGGTTTCGCGGCCGAACAGCACAACCCCGACTTCTTCGGGCGAGTAGAGCGAACAGTTGATCTCCACGAACGGAGAGTCGGCGCGAGTGCTCCGCTGATGGATCAGGCGGGCCGAGAGGCCCTTACCGGTGCCCGACGAGCCGGAGATGAAGATGCGCGAGTTCGTCGGTGCCGACTTCTCGATGACACCCTTGACCGCCTGCATGGCCTGCGAATTGCCGACCAGCTCGACGGTGTTGCTGGAGCGCTCGCGGAGGTCGGCGACCTCGTTCTTGAGCCGAGCCGCTTCCATGGCGCGCTGCGTGATCAGCAGCAACCGGTCCACCTTGAACGGCTTCTCGATGTAGTCGTAGGCGCCGCGCCGGATGGCGCTGACCGCGGTTTCGACGTTGCCGTGCCCAGAGATCATCACCACCGGCATGTCCGGGTGCTGGCTCTGGAACTCGTCAAGCAGCTGCAGGCCATCGAGGCGGCTGCCCTGCATCCAGATATCCAGAAACACCAGGCTTGGCCGCCGCCGGGCGATCTCGTTCAGCCCGGAATCCGCGTCGTGCGCCTGCCGGGTCTGGTACCCCTCGTCCTCGAGAATGCCCGCGATCAGGTCGCGGATATCGTCCTCGTCATCGATGATCAGAATATCGAGGGCCATCAGGTATGATCAACCGCTTGCAATTGCGGCTCCTTTTGCTGTCCGCTGTCAGGGTCTGCCCCACCCGCTGCGTCATTCGTGGTCTCGGTCGCGGTCTGCTGCTCCGCTACCGTCTCGGGAGCTGCTGGCTCCGCGTCGTCGATTTCACCCGGCTGCCGCAGCGGCAGGGTGAACGTAAAGCAGGCGCCGATGCGCCCGTTTTCGTCCGGCTCGGAGTCGATCAGGTCGACCTTGCCGCCGTGCTGTTCGATGATCTTTGCGACAATCGCGAGGCCAAGGCCGGTGCCCTTCTCGCGCGTCGTCACGTAGGGTTCCAGCAACCGATGCCGGTTTTCCTTCGGCCAGCCCTTGCCGTTGTCCGAAACGGAGATGCGCACCATTTCGCCCTCGGCGCCAGCCTCGACCGTGATTATCGGGTTCTTGATGCCCTCGAGCCCCGCGCCCTCGATCGCTTCCACCGCGTTCTTGATCAGATTGGTCAACACCTGGCTGATCAGCCGATTGTCGAACCACGCAATGATCGGCGCCTCGGGGAGTTCCATATTGATGGAAACTTCGGGCAGCCGGACGCTTTCGAGGAACACCGCCTGTCGGATCGACTCGGTGAGGTTGGCCTTGTCGAGCTTGGCTTCCGGCATGCGGGCGAAGGACGAGAACTCGTCGACCATGCGGCCGATGTCACCGACCTGCCGGATGATGGTATTGATGCACTTGTCGAAGACCTCGAAGTCGTCGGCGAGTTTGCTGGCATATCTGCGGCGCAGCCGCTCGGCGCTGAGCTGGATGGGCGTCAGCGGGTTCTTGATCTCATGCGCAATGCGGCGGGCAACGTCGGCCCAGGCACCAGTGCGCTGGGCGGAAAGCAGGTCGGTGATGTCGTCGAGGGTGACGACGAAGCCCTTGCTTTCGGTCATCGTGCCTTCGCGGGTCAACTGCACTTGGTAGGTGCGGTAATCCGGGCCGGCGCCAATCTCGATCTGATCGCGGACCGTGCCGCGGCGCGCCGACCGGGCGCGTTCGATCACCGGCGCAAGTGCGGGGATCACGTCATCGATGCGCTTCCCTACCAGTTCGATTTCGTCGGTGCCGACCATTTCGGCGGCACGCAGGTTGACTAGCGTGATGGCGCCGAAAGGATCGAGACCGACGATGCCGGCGGAAACGCCCTCCACCACGGCCTCGGTGAACTGGCGGCGCTTTTCGTTGGTCTCATTGGCCTCGACGAGGGCCACGCGCTGGGTTTTCAACTGCTGCGTCATGGTGTTGAAGCGGCTGGAGAGATCGCGCAGATCGCCCCTGCCCTCTTGCACTGGCACGCGCACATCGAGGTCACCCTCAGAGACGCGGCTGGAGGCAATCATCAGGTTTCGGATCGGGTCGACGAAGCGATTGGCAAGCGCAATGCCGATCCACACGGCGGCAAGCAGCAGCACCAACGCGAGCGCCACGTACATCAGGGTGAAGGTGATCTGAAAGACCAGCCGATTACTCGCGTAGCTGCGGTATTCGGTGATGTTCTCATCGGTGAGACGCATGAACTCCCGCACCTCCGGGTCCACCGGACGGGCAACGAACAGGAAGGTGTTGTCGTAGCCCCGAAGCTTCACCACCGCACCGACCAGGTTGGTGCGGCCGGGTGCGATCTCGGTGGGAGTGCCCTCCACGACGCCCTGCGTCAGGCCTTCCGGAACGCGCGGAGCGGTGCCTGGGGCATTGATCTGGGCCTTCATCAAGGTGTCGCCGTCGGCCGAAATCAGCGTGGCGAAGGGAAGCGAGCGGTTGACCGCGAGGGCGGTCAGGATGCGCTGGTATTTGACGCGGTCGGTCTCGAAGGTGCCGCGAGCCTGCTCCAGTTCGGTGGCCACCCAGATGATGTCGTCACGCAGGACCTGCGAATGCTCGCGCATGTAGGAGTTGGCGACGATGCGCGAGCTGTCCACCATGGTGCGGGTGCGCTCGGAGAACCACTGGTCCAGACCCTGGTTCAGCGAAATCATCGCCACCACTGCGACCAGCAAGGCCGGGATCGCGGCGACAGCGGCGAACATCGCCACCATACGGACCTGCAGACCGGCGCCCGCCTGCCCGCGCATGCGTGCCTGGATCAGCAGCGTTGCTTCGGTGAGCACCAACGCGATGACCGACAGCACCAGCAGGCCGTTGACGAACCAGATGATGGTCCAGACTTCGGGCGTCGGCTCGATGTCGGTGGCGCCCGTCATGATCAGGAACGAGCCCGAAGAGACGAACACCGACAGCAGCACGATGATCAGCCCGACGGTACGGATGGCCTTGCGGCCAGTGTCGCCGAACAGTATCGGCCGCGTCCGGGGCTGCGATGGCGCCGGAGTCGACTCGGGTGGTGCGTCGCCGGTAAGCGTTGCGTCGTGCATCCAGAAGCCGGGTTGTGGGCGGATCGTGGGGCACCCTGCCCCATCGATTCACCCTTCAAGACAATTGTTGCTAAAATGTGACACCGACAGGAAGCGCCGGAACAACTCAACGGCTTCCGTAGTCCTGTCGATGCATTTTTGCAACAGCCGTCAGCGGCACCCCCAGCAATGTGATCCGTCAGCCCTGCCGGCGGGACTGCTTGACGATCTCGATGCTGTGCGCGCGGATCTTCTTGCGCAGCGTATTGCGGTTCAGCCCGAGCAAGTCAGCGGCCCGAATCTGATTGCCGCCACAAGCGTTTAGCGCCATGGCGATGAGTGGAGCCTCGACCCGGTCGAGCACGCGCTGATAGAGGCCTGCCGGTGGCAGGTTGGGCTCGTACTCACGCAACACCTGGGCGACATGGGTTTCCACAGCTGTCGAAACATCCACCGGGCCGGAGTTCGTCTGGACCGGCTGGCGATCGGCAAGGTTCAGCTCGCTCTGGACGATCTCCAGCGAGATGTTCTCGTCGGCATAGAGGGCAGAGAGACGGCGGACCAGGTTCTCGAGTTCGCGGATGTTCCCCGGCCAGGAATAGTTGTGCATCAGCCGGATGGCATCGGACGAGATGGTCTTGACCGGCTCGCCCTCACGCTGTGCGGCGCGGAGGAAGTGCTGCACGAGGTCGTTGATGTCGTCGACGCGCTCGCGCAGCGGCGGCAGGCGGATGGGGACGACGTTGAGGCGGTAGTAGAGATCTTCGCGGAACAGGCCCTGCCGGATCATCTGGCTCAGGTCGCGGTGTGTCGCGGCGACGATACGGACGTTGGATTTGATCGCGGTACGCCCGCCGACCATGGTGTACTCGCCCTCCTGCAGCACGCGCAGCAGGCGGGTCTGGGCTTCCATCGGCATGTCACCGATTTCGTCGAGGAACAGCGTGCCGCCCTCAGCCTGCTCGAAGCGGCCGGAGGAGCGGGCGGTGGCGCCAGTGAACGCGCCCTTCTCGTGACCAAACAGTTCGGCTTCGATCAGGTCGCGCGGGATGGCGGCCATGTTGATGGCAACGAACGGGCCGTTGCGGCGCTTGCCGAAATTGTGGAGTGCGCGCGCCACCAGTTCCTTGCCGGTGCCGCTCTCACCAGTGATCATCACCGTGAGATCGGTCTGCATCAGTCTCGCCAGAGCGCGGTAGATGTCCTGCATGGCCGGCGAACGGCCGACCAGGGGCATAGTCTCGCCCGGTTCGTCGACCTTCTTTTCGCCGCTTGGCACCTTCTTGGCGTCGGCCAGAGCGCGGGCCACGACAGATAGTACTTCGGTGATGTCGAAAGGCTTGGGCAGGTACTCGTAGGCGCCGACTTCGTTGGCGCGGATGGCGGTCATGAAGGTGTTCTGCGCGCTCATCACCACCATAGGCAGGTCGGGGCGCAGCTTCTTGATTTTGGGCATGATGTCGAAGGCATTGCCGTCGGGCATCGCCACATCGGTGATCAGGATGTCGCCTTCCCCGCGGCTAACCCAGTTCCACATGGTGGAGAGGTTGCCGGTGGGACGAACTTCATAGCCGGCCCGGGTCAGCGCCTGGTTCAGCACCATGCGGATCGCGGCGTCATCGTCGGCGAGCAGGACGGTGTGGCTCATTCGGCCGGAACCTCTTCATGGGCAGTCTCGATGATGGTCGACTTGGCGGCGACCGGCAGGAGAATGCGGAAACGTGTACGTCCAGGCCGGCTGTCGACGTCGAGGACGCCGCCGTGGTCGCCGATGATCTTGGCAACGAGCGCAAGTCCCAGACCGGAGCCGTTGGCCTTGGTGGTGACGAATGGGTCGAAGAGGATCGGCACCATGTCAGGTGATACGCCCGGCCCGTTGTCCTCGATGATGATCTCCAGCGGCAGCGAGATGCGCTCGGAGACACCCTGCACCGCGATGCGGATGCCGGGGCGGAACGCCGTTGAGAACCGGATTTCCGGTTTCGGTGTCCGCTCAAGGGCTTCAGCGGCGTTCTTCACCAGGTTCAGGAACACCTGGATGAGCTGATCGCGGTTGCCTCCCACCGGCGGCAGCGACGGATCGTACTCCTCGTGGAAGGTGATGCCCTTGGCAACGCCGTTCTTGGCGACCAGTTTTACCCGGTCGAGGACAACGTGGATGTTGATCGGCTCACGCTCGATCGGGCGATCGTCGCCGAACACCTCGACACGGTCGATCAGGTCGACGATGCGGTCGACTTCGTCGCGAACAAGCCGGGCGAGCGGCAACTCGTCGGGGGTGACGCTCTGCTCGAGCAATTGCGCCGCGCCGCGGATGCCGGAGAGCGGGTTCTTGATCTCGTGGGCCAGCATCGAGGCGAGACCGGTGACCGAACGCGCAGCGCCGCGGCTGACCAGTTGCCGGTCGATCTTGTCGGCCATGGTGCGCTCCTGGAACAGGAGAGCGATACGGCCATCGGAATCGGAGATCGGCGAGGCGAACACGTCGACGACGCGATCGTCCCCGACGTCGGAGAAGCGGGACGAACCGACGCGGACCCGGTATTCGGTCATCGGGCCGCGGCGATCGGCGACAGCCTGCATCAGGCCAATGATCGGCGAACCAAAGGCGATGAGGTCGTCTAGGCGCTGGCGCGACAGCACGCTCATCGAGGCGCCGAAGAAGGCTTCGGCGGCGTAGTTCACGAAGATGATGGTGCGATCTTCGGTGCAGACGATGACGGGCTGCGGCAGTGCCTGCAGCACCGCAGTGCTGAGGGCCGGCGGCGGAACCTTGCTCATGCCGCGAGCCTCCAATCCCCGGAATAGACTTCGCCAATCATCCTCGTGACCTCGGCGGGATCGAGCGAGTTGAGCAACTGGCTGCGCACCGGCTTTTCCAGCACGATGTTTGCGGCTTCGAGATACCAGTCGAGGTGCTTGCGGGCGGCACGGATACCGATGTGGGTGCCGTAGGCGGTGAGGATGGCGTCGTAGTGCTCGGCCACCAGGTCCGAGAGAGCAGTGCCCGTCGGAGCGGCGTCGGGCGCCCTGCCCTCGAGTTCGGCGCCAATCTGGCCCACGGCCCAAGGCTGGCCCTGGGCCCCGCGGCCGATCATCACTGCGGCTGCGCCGGACTGGCTCAGCGCCTCGCGGGCAGCGGCAACACTGGTGATATCGCCGTTGACCACTACCGGCACGTTGACGGCTTCGACGACAGGCCGGACGAGGTGCCAGCGGGCATCGCCCTTGTAGAACTGCTGGCGGGTGCGGCCGTGAACGGTGATCATCTGGGCGCCGGCATCGACGGCGCGGCGCGCCAGATCGGCGGCGTTGAGGTTGTCATCGTCCCAGCCGAGCCGCATCTTGACGGTGACCGGCAGCGGCGTCGCAGCGACGACGGCGTCGATCAGCTTCAGCGCCTCGTCGGGAACACGCATCAGCGCCGAGCCGGCATAGCCGTTGGTGACACGCTTTGACGGGCAGCCCATGTTGATGTCGATGATGTCAGCGCCGGCCTCATGGGCGATCTCGGCGCCCTTCTTCATCCACTCGGCCTCACAGCCGGCGAGTTGCACGATATGCGGAAGGGAGCCGGACTTGCCGAGCTTGCGGACCATTTCGTCCTGCCCGGTGGCAAGAGCGTTGCTGGCAATCATTTCGGACACAACCAGGCCCGCGCCGAAGCGTTCGGCGAGTTTGCGCATCGGCGCATCGGTAATCCCCGCCATCGGCGCGAGGAAGGCTCGGTTCGATAGCGCATGACCAGCAATGCTTAAAGTGCAGGCAAAATCAGACACACCCTGCCCCAGATTTGCTCATTTCCACGAAATGCCCGCAGAATAGTCAAAAACCCGCCGCGCGCAACCACGTATCTCGCGTGATCGCGCAATGTTGGGCATCGGGCTTGCCGAGTGGAGGGGCCGCCGATAGACCAAGCTCGCGCCAACTAAGGGCCTCATACGAAACGACAATGACAGGCACGAAGACCATCGCGGTGATCGTCGTCGCCGCCGGCCGCGGCGAGCGCGCCAGCACCGGACAGGACGCAAGTCCGAAGCAGTACCGTACGCTGGCCGGCAAGCCGGTGCTTAGCCGCAGCATTGAGGCATTCTTGCGTCGCGAGGATATCTCTTGGGTCGTGCCAGTGATTCACTCGGAGCAGACCGAGCAGTACGCGGCACTTGGCCTCGGCGAGCCGCGCCTGCTGCCGCCCGTAACCGGCGGCGAGACGAGGCAGGCCTCGGTGCTGGCGGGGCTTACGGCGCTGGGTGCGAAGCGGCCGGACCTGGTGCTCATCCAGGATGCGGCGCGGCCGCTGGTGTCGGCGGACATCATCAGCGGGGTGATCGAGGCGCTGCGCGGCAGCGATGCCGCCCTGCCTGTCGTGCCGGTAACCGACACCATCAAGCGTTCGCTGGACGGGCGCACCGTGACGGCCACCGAAGACCGGCAAACCCTGTTCGCGGCGCAGACGCCGCAGGGCTTCCGCTTTCCGCAGATTCTTTCCGCGCATTTGCGCGCCGGGCGCATGCCGCGCGAGTTTACTGATGACGCCGCCATTGCCGAGTGGGCCGGGCTGACCGTGGCACTGACTGCCGGCAGCACACATAATATCAAGATTACCCATCCCGAGGATTTTGCCCGGGCTGAGCGCCTGCTGGGCAAGGAGAAGGCCATGGAGACGCGCGTCGGCACCGGATTTGACGTTCATCCGTTCGAGCCGGGCAACGCGGTGTGGTTGGGCGGCGTCGAGATTGCGCATACGCACAAGCTCAAGGGGCACTCGGATGCCGACGTGGCGTTGCATGCGCTGACCGACGCGATCTATGGCGCGCTGGGCGAAGGCGATATCGGCAAGCACTTCCCGCCGTCCGATCCGCAGTGGCGGGGGGCTGCATCGTCGATCTTTCTTGCCCATGCCGCAGGTCTCGTCGGCGAGCGCGGCGGCCGGATCGTCAATCTCGACATCACCATCGTCTGCGAGGCGCCACGGATCGGGCCGCATGTCGATGCGATGAAGGCGGCGATCGGCGGGGTATGCGGAATCTCAGTCAACCGGATCGCGATCAAGGCGACGACCAGCGAACAGCTCGGCTTCACCGGCCGCGGCGAAGGCATCGTCGCCATGGCGAGCGCCAGTATCGAACTGCCCAGGGAAGACTGAGATGAAACTGCCAGACGACATCGCCACCCTCGCTGAAGAGACGATAGCCGCGCTGAAGGCAGCGGGGATAACCGTGGCAACCGCGGAGAGCTGTACTGGCGGGCTGATCGCCGGGGCGCTGACCGCTGTCTCAGGCTCGTCGGACGTGGTCTACGGCGGGTTCGTCAGCTACGCCAACGAGGCTAAGATCGCGATGCTCGGCGTGCCCTTCGGGCTGCTTAGGCAGTTCGGGGCAGTGTCCAAGGAATGTGCCATGGCGATGGCCGATGGCGCGATGGGCGCCGCCGGCACTCATCTCGCTGTGGCGGTGACTGGCATCGCCGGGCCGAACGGCGGTACGGCCGATAAGCCGGTCGGGCTGGTACATTTCTCGGTGGCAACCGAGGACGGCACGACGCACCTCAAGAAGGTGTTTCCCGGCAATCGTGACGAAGTGCGCCACGCGACCGTAGTGCAGGCGCTGAAGCTGGTGCTGAAGGCGGTGAAGGCCTAGCCGAAGCGGCGGTCGGCCTCGTCCTCGAAGGCATCGATGATCTCGCTCTGCTTGGCGGCAAACGCCGGCTCGGCGACGGCGGCAACCAGCGGATTGGCAATCTTGAAGTCGATATCGAAGCGGATGCGGGTGCCCTCCCCTTCCGGCTCAAAACTCCACTTGCTGTCGAGATAGGCGAATGGGCCATCGACCGCTTTGGCGGTGATGGTCATCGCCACCGGATCGGCCACCACCCGGCTGGTGTACGCCTGGGTCACCGGGCCGAACTGGATCGTCATGCGCGCGAGCACCGCGCCGCCCGCTGCGTCCTCGCGCACTTCCATGGCTTTGCAGTTGGGGATGAAGCGCGGATAGGACTCGAGATCGGAGACCAGGTCGAACATGCGTTGCGGCAGGTGTTCGGAATGCCGCTCGAGAAAGAGATCAGCCATGGGCGAGTTTAGCCATCCGTGCAGCGCGTAGCTGTTCAAAGTCCTCGCCGGCGTGGTGCGACGAGCGGGTGAGCGGGCTTGAGGAGACCAAGAGGAAGCCCTTGGTCATTGCCACCGTGGCGAAGGACTTGAACTCCTCGGGGGTGACGAAGCGTTGGACCGGGTGATGCTTCTTGGTCGGCGCCAGGTACTGGCCGATGGTCAGGAAATCGACTTCGGCCGAGCGCAGGTCGTCCATCAGTTGCAGGACTTCGTTCCGCTCCTCGCCGAGACCAACCATGATGCCGGACTTGGTGAACATGGTGGGGTCAAGTTCCTTCACCCGCTGCAAGAGGCGGATGGAGTGGAAGTAGCGGGCGCCGGGGCGGACCTTGAGGTACTTCGAGGGCACGGTCTCGAGGTTGTGGTTGAACACGTCGGGCTTGGCCGCCACGACGATCTCAAGGGCGCCTTCCTTCCGCAGGAAATCCGGCGTCAGGATCTCGATTGTTGTCTTCGGGGTGCGGGCGCGGATGGCACGGATCACCCGGGCAAAGTGCTCGGCGCCGCCGTCGGGTAGATCGTCACGATCGACCGAGGTGATCACCACGTGCGCGAGGCCGAGCTTTTCGACTGCGATAGCGACGTTCTCGGGCTCATTGGGATCGAGGGCGGTCGGCAGGCCGGTGCGCACATTGCAGAAGGCGCAGGCACGGGTGCAGATCTCGCCCATGATCATCATGGTGGCGTGCTTCTTGCTCCAGCACTCGCCGATGTTCGGACAACCGGCTTCCTCGCACACGGTGACGAGACCGTTCTCGCGCACGATCTGCTGGGTCTCCTTGTAGATGGGAGAGCCCGGCGCCTTAACGCGGATCCAGTCCGGCTTTCGCAGCATCTCGTTTTCAGGCCGATTGGCCTTTTCGGGATGCCGCGGGCGGTTATCGAGTCTGTCGATCAGAGTGACCAAGAGGCGTTCCTAGCCGGCAATCAACCGGGCAATGATGACGACGATGATAGCGCCGACAGTGGAGGTGATGATCTGGGTGACGATCGGGCTCTTGATGCCGAGGTTGATATTGAGGGCAGTGAACAGGTAGCCGCCCACGAACGAACCGATGACGCCGCTCACGAGATAGGTGATCAGCCCGCCGCCACCGACGATGAGGCCGGCGAGAAAGCCGGCGACCAGACCGATGACGAGAAAAATGACCAGCGAGCGCGTATCCATACGACCCATTTGAAACTCTCCCCCAAATTGCTTTTCCGGCAAACCCATTGTCTTACCCTCGTTTGACCCAATGTCGATATCGCGTCTCGACATGGCGGGTTCAACCCCGGCGCGTCCCCTCTATTTGGTGATCAGCCGCGCCACCAGCAGCACCGCGATGGCGCCGATGGTTGCGGTGACGATCTGGCTCACCAGGGCGTTGCCGATCGGCAGTTCAACCTTGGCCAACGTCAGCAGATAGGCACCGACAACCGAGCCGATGACGCCGACGATCAGGTTCCGCAGCAACCCGCCGCCACCGAGAATCAGGCTCGCGATCCAGCCGGCGACGAGGCCGATGACGAGGAAGATGAGCAGCGAGGTGATTTCTGGCGACATGAACGGGATGTTCTCCGGTGGGATGGGATGATCCATCAGATGTTGAGCGCGCGACCGTAGGCGTCGAGCACCGATTCCTTCATCGTCTCAGAGAGCGTCGGGTGCGGGAAGATCGTGTGCATCAAATCTTCCTCGGTGGTCTCTAGACCCATCGCGACGACGAAGCCCTGGATCAGCTCGGTGACCTCCGCACCGACCATGTGGGCGCCGACCAGTTCGCCGGTCTTGGCGTCGAAGATGGTCTTCACCAGGCCTTCGGGTTCGCCGAGCGCAATGGCCTTGCCGTTGCCGATGAACGGGAAGCGGCCGACCTTGATTTCGCGGCCGGATTCCTTGGCCTTGGCCTCGGTGAGGCCGACGCTCGCCACCTGGGGCTCGCAATAGGTGCAGCCGGGGACCTGCAGCTTGTTGAGCCCGTGCACGCCCTTGAGGCCGGCAATGGTCTCGACCGTGATGACAGCCTCGTGCTCGGCCTTGTGGGCCAGCATCGGCGGACCGGCGACGTCGCCGATGGCCCAGACGCCCGGAACGTTGGTGCGGCCGTAGTTGTCGATGACGATGGCGCCGCGATCGATCTTCACGCCGAGCTTCTCAAGACCGAGATTTTCGGTGTTGCACTGGACGCCGACGGCGGAGATCAGCGCATCGGCAGATAGTTGTGACTTTTCGCCGGACTTAAGCTCGACATGAGCGGTAATTCCGCTGGCTGTCTTGTCGACCTTCGACACTTTCGCGTCGGTGATGATCTTGATGCCACGCTTTTCGAAGCGCTTCTTCACATGGGCGGCGATCTCGGCGTCCTCGACCGGGAGGATGGTCGGCAGCAGCTCGACCACCGTCACCTCGGCGCCGAGCGAGCGGTAGAACGAGGCGAACTCCATGCCGATGGCGCCGGAGCCCATGATCACCAGGGATTTCGGGAAGTTAGCCGGCTTCATCGCCTCGAAATAGGTCCAGATCTTCTCGCCATCCGGCTCGATGCCGGGCAGCACGCGCGGCCGGGCGCCGGTGGCGATGATGATGTTCTTGGCCTTGTAGGTGCCTTCGGGCAATACGGTTTTCGGCTGTGGCCACTGCGGCTCCACCGGCTTCTTGGTCATCTTCTTGACCACGATCTCGCCAGGGGCGGTCAGTTGCGCCTCGCCCCAGATGATATCGACCTTGTTCTTCTTCATGAGGAACTGGACGCCGCTGTTCATCTGCCCGGCGATCTTGCGCGAACGGTCGACGATGGCGGCGATGTCGAAACCGAACTCGCCGGCCGACAGCCCGTAATCCTTGGCGTGGCCCATGTGGCCGTAGATCTCGGCCGAACGCAGCAGCGCCTTGGTCGGAATGCAGCCCCAGTTGGAGCA
>JBKJMF010000246.1:0-4821 GCA_046596525.1 Devosia sp.
GCTCGACAGCGCCAAGGACATCGACAAATTCATCGACGGCTCGATCCTCGTCACCTCCAATACCGATCCGGACTGGGTTCCGATCATGAAGCGTGCCGCCGCGATCGTCACCGACCATGGCGGTCGTACGTCCCACGCGGCGATTGTCAGCCGCGAACTGGGGTTGCCGGCCGTCGTGGGCACCGGAAACGCGACGGATCTGCTGCACACGGGCCAGGACATCACCGTATCCTGTGCCGAAGGCGACCAGGGTTTCATCTATGAGGGTCCCGCCGAAATCCAGGTCGCGACGATAGAGCTCGCCAAGCTCCCGGCGAGCGAGACCCAGGTCATGCTCAATCTCGCCAATCCCGGGGCAGCCTTCCGCTGGTGGCGGCTGCCGGCCGATGGTGTGGGCCTTGCCCGCATGGAATTCGTGATCGCCAATTCCATCCGCGTCCATCCGATGGCCTTGTTGCGTTTCGATCAACTGCGCGATGATGCGGTGAGGCAGGAGATCGAGCAGCTCACTGCGGGCTACGCCAGCAAGCCAGAGTATTTCGTCGACCAGTTATCTCGCGGCCTCGCAAGGATTGCAGCGGCGCTCTACCCCAAGCCGGTGATTGTCAGGATGAGCGACTTTAAGACCAACGAGTATGCCGGCCTGCTGGGCGGGGCTCAGTTCGAGCCGCACGAGGAGAACCCGATGATCGGGTTCCGCGGCGCTTCGCGCTATTACTCGCCGCAGTACCGCGACGGCTTCGGGCTCGAATGCCAGGCGATCAGCCGGCTCAGGCGCGAGATGGGCTTCGACAACGTCATCGTCATGATCCCGTTCTGCCGTTCGGTTGGCGAAGCGGACAAGGTGCTTGAGGTAATGGCTGGGAACGGCCTGCGGCGCGGCGAGGACGGCCTCAAGGTCTACGTCATGTGCGAAGTGCCTTCGAATGTTATCCTCGCAAAGGACTTCGCCAAGCGCTTCGACGGATTCTCCATCGGTTCAAACGATCTGACCCAACTCACCCTCGGTGTCGATCGCGATTCCGGGGAGCTCGCCGAACTTTTCGATGAGCAGGACCCGGCGGTGAAGTGGATGATCAGCAGCGTCATCTCGGAGGCGCACAAGGCGGGTGCTAAGATCGGCCTCTGCGGCCAGGCGCCCAGCGACCATCCGGAATTCGCCCGCTTCCTCGTCGAGTGCGGCATCGATTCGATGTCCGTGAGCCCCGACAGCTTCATCGCCGTCAAGAACCAGGTCGCCGCTGCCGAGGCAGCCAAGCGAACCGCCGCGTGAGGAGAAGGACCACGAATGCGTGACATCGACCACCGCGAACAGGCCCAGCTCGGGCTGAAGTTCATTGAAGACTCTGTCGTGAACCTGCTGACGCGACATACGAACGGCATGAGCAAGGCGGCCATTGCCGAGGTGCTCGGCTTGAGGACGGATCTCGCTCCCGACCATCGCGATACAATTGTCTCGGGGATACTGGAGCTGCTCGTCCGTTCCGGCCGCATTCTTCGGGATCCGAGCGGCAACTATGTCGACAACCCAGACAAGTTCTGAGGTGTTGAGCGCCCGTCGCCAACCTGCTGCTAACCAAACAGCTACCGGATGGGCATGAGTTTCGGGGACTCAGGTGTCGACTTTCAGCCTCGGGAGGGTGCATTGACGGGCGCATCCGACGGTGCGTCCATCGTAGTGTCGGCGGACACGGTGGAGTGAACCCATGACAGACGAGGCACGCGCTGTTTGCTTGGAATGTGGGGCAATCAACCGGCTGCCAGCGGGCAAACCAGCATTAGAAGCCAAGTGCGGCAGCTGCGGTCGGCTGCTCTTCACCGGCAAGCCGGCCGACGTAGATACGGCGATGTTCGACCGGCAGGTTCAGAGGGGCACCCTTCCGGTGGTGGTTGATGTCTGGGCACCCTGGTGCGGTCCGTGCCACGCCATGGCGCCGGAGTACGAGAAGGCTGCAGAGGCGATCGAGCCCGCGGCGCGCTTCGTCAAACTCAACTCCGACAACGAGCAGGCCATCGCGGCGCGGCTCGGCATTCGCGGTATTCCGACGATGATCCTGTTCAAGCAAGGCAGGGAGGTGGGGCGCGTCTCCGGCGCCATGTCGGCAAGTCAGATCGGCGACTGGATCGCCGAGCAGCTCACCAGGCCCGGCTGAAGGGCTACTGGGTGCATTCGGTCCTGAGCGTGGAACCAGGTGCGGGCCGCGGCTATGATCTCGCGATCAGTTGGGTGGTCGCTGGTCTGAACGTCCCAGACATTGCTGGCGACGCTGGGGAATTGCTCGTTGAGATAACTTTTGAACACGGTCCTGGCCTTGCCCGGCCCCATGATCAGGATGCCTTTGGCGGCCTTTAGGTGTTGGGCGAGCTCCCTAGCATGCCCGGGTCCATCTCGACGGTACCCAGTCCGACGTGATCCGCCTTGCGGTGCAGGTGGTGGAGCGGGCGATCGTCGACGAACTCGAGGGTGGAGGCGTCCGATGCGGTGATTTCGAAGATCTTGGCTTGGCGCTGATCGATCCAGACGCAGGCATGATAGGCCATCGAGCAGTTTCCTCTAGACGACGGTGATATGATTGGTGACCTGAGAGACCCCGGGGACGCACCACGCGGCGGTTTCGGCGATACCCTTTTCGTGCCAGGAGGTTACCTCTCCGACCAAAGTTACGCAGCTGCCGTCGGCCCGCACAGTGATGCGGTCGGCGTCGAGCGGACCGATCTGCTGGAGAGCTTCGTGGATCTTCTTTTCGACCTGCTCCCCTTGCACCGGCGGCTTGATCTGAATGTCGCTTCTGATCTCGCGGACGCAGGATAGCCGGCCTAAGTCATCGATTGCGGCCTGAAGCTGGAAGTGCCAGTCAACGTCGCCGTGCAGCGTCACGACGGCGTCCTGCACCACGAGGTGGATGCGATCGAGGGGAACGGAGACGTTCGAGGCGAGGCGTGCGTAGGCCTGTTCGGCAACCTGCTCGTCGGAGGTTTGGCATTCGCCGGGCAGCTCGATATGGAGTTCATTGATCACCGCCTTGACGCCTTTCACGAGGCCTGCGGCTCGCTCCACTGCGGATCGCTCAAGCAGGTTTGGAACGTGCCCGGAAATAGTCACGATGCCTTCCCGGGCGCTGACGCCGATGTGGCTCGAATTGATTGCCGGGTCGAGGTCCAGGCGTTCCTGGACAGCGGCTTGCAGCTTGTGATCCAACCGCATCTTAGCTCTCCTTATGCTTGCGATAGTTGACGCTAGTCCTGATGCGGCACGAGGCGTTTGATCCAGCGCAAACGCGTCCGGACTAATGCGACATCAGTATGGGCAGACGGCGGTGCGCCAAAACTGTTCGCGTCGCTCCGCCGAGGATGAACTCGCGGATCCTGTTGTGCCCATAAGCACCCATGACTAGCAATCCGGCGCCGTCATCGACCGCTGCCTGTTGCAGCGTGTCGCCAATGGAGCCGTCGGCTCGCGCAAGCTCTGTATGGGTCGCCTCAATCTCGTGATGCTGCAGCAGGTCACGGACGGCCTGCACCGACGCCTCATCAATCGGCTTGTCGTCCGAGACGGTGAGGACCGTGACGCGCTTGACCAACTTGAGCACGGGCAGGGCATCGCGCACCGCCCGTGCAGCCGCGCGGCTTCCGTCCCAAGCGATGGCGGCCGCTTCGAGATGGGCTGTGGCCTCAATGTCGGGAAAAACGAAAGCCGGGCCGCCGGAGCCGAACAATACCGCCTCCGCAACAGCAACCTGATCATCGCTGTCACCGGCGGGAATGAGCAGCGCGTAGTCGAAGGTTCGCGCCGATTTGGCAAGGAAGTCGGCCGTCATCTCGGGTCGCGTCCTCGCTGGATGTAGTAGCACTCGCAGCTGAAAGCGCCTCCCCAATTGGTTGACCTCCTCGACAAGTTCGTCGGCATTGGCGTGACTCCTCGCTTCGGCTGCCGCAATCATTCCACGCACATCGATAAGCGTGTCGGCGAGAGCATTGTGGATGTCGGGGATGTCGACCTCGTGCACCACGGCGGTGACTTCACCGCCCATGCTCGCGGCCATATCGAAGGCGCGTAACAAACCGGCCCTCGGCGTCGCATCCGGATAGCTCAGCAGTGGCAGGAAGAAGGTAAAGCTCATCGGTGTCTCCTAAGCTATGGTTTGGCCGACGGTCGGGCCGGTTTCAGCGAGCCGTGCAGCGTCCTTGGAACTCCAGCGGACCATGATAACGAGCGCCATCGCTCCGAATCCGTAGACCAGGAGCACGAGCGACAGCAGCCACCCCACGACTGGATCATCGCAAGCAACCCTGCGACGACGATCGAGATGGCGAGGACGACCAAACGCTTGACGATGGTCTCGACGGGCATCATCGCCTTGGCCACCCGCGCGCCCAAAAGATAGGTGCCGGTCAGGTAGGCGAAGGCGCAGGCCATCGCCACGAAGATGAAGACGAAGGGCAGCAGAAAGATACCGACGAGCGTCAGGGCAAAGACTGGGACGAGACCGACGACGGAAGCAAAGCCGAGTAGGCCCAGGCCGAGATTGCGGAACTGACGCACTTCTGTGGCTACTGCCAACGAGGCGATGAGGCGTGGTAAAAGGGTGATGAACCCGGTGCCGACGACGAACAGCAGCAACCACCAAAGCCCGGTCGCCCAGATCGCCGGCCAGATTCCGCGGACTACGTGCTCGGCGGTCTTGCCGGCCTGCGACGCATAGTCTGGTTCGACCAGTTGCTGGAACTTGATCCGATCCGCCGCCGCCACGGTTACCGGCACGGCGATCTCCTTAGGCGCCTGTATGGTGACAGAGCCCGCGACCTTGGCCGCCGGCCCAA
>JBKJMF010000331.1:0-3420 GCA_046596525.1 Devosia sp.
TCACCCAAGACCAAGCACCGGCTCAGCCTTAAGGGCTCGCCGATCATGGCCATCGCAGGCCTCTGGTCCGAGGACGATGCCGGCGCCCTGAGCTTCACCATGCTCACCACCGAGCCCGGCCCCGACATCGCGCCCTACCACGACCGCCAGGTCTGCGTGATCCTGCCGGAGGACTGGGCCCACTGGCTGTTCCTCACCAAGGCCGAGGCCGACCTGCTAAAGCCCCTGCCGGCGGGTACACTGGACGTGGTGACGGTTCGGCCCTAGAGAAAGCGCTTCGCCGAGAACGCCGTGGGATCGATGAACGGGGCCTCGCCGGTCACCATCTCGGCGATCAGCCGCCCGGTCGCCGGTCCAAGCGTCATGCCGTGGTGCGCGTGGCCGAAGGCGAACCACAGCCCCGGATGCCGCGGCGCAGGGCCGATGATCGGCATCATGTCCGGCGTTGCGGGCCGTGCGCCGCGCCAGGGTTCGGCATCGAGTCGCTGGCCAAGGCCGGGGAACAGTTCGCGGGCATATGGCTCGTCCCGATCGATCTGCACCGGCGTGGACGGCGCATCGCGCAACGCGAACTCTGCTCCGCTGGTCAGGCGGACACCGCGCGCCATGGGGGTCAGCAGGTAGCCGTAGCTGGCGTCGAGTACCCAGTTGGTCAGCGGCTGTGCGTCGGGCTGGCCGTAATGCATGTGGTAGCCGCGCTTCACGCCGAGCGGCAGGCGGTAGCCGAGGCGCTCGGTCAGGTCGCCGGCCCAAGGTCCGAGCGCGATCACCGCCTCGCGCGCCTCGAGCATTCCGTTCGCCACCGGCAGCCGCCAACCAGAGCCACTCTGCTGCAATTGCAGCGCGTCACCGTTGACCATCACGCCGCCCAGCGACTCGAACAGCTCGCGGTACTTCACCACCAGCCCGCCTGGATCGCGGATGCTCCACGGATCGGTCCAGTGCAGCGCGCCTGCGAGCGGCACGCCGAGCCCGGGCTCCCGTTGCAGCATCTCGCTGCCGGTCAGCTGTGCGTGGCCAACGCCGAACTCCCGACCCAATTCCTCAGCATCGCGATAAGCAGCATCTCGATCGGCCGCGTCGCGATAGAGCCGGTACCAGCCCTTCTTGACGATCAGGTCTCCGGCCCCTGCCCGCTCGATGAGCGGCGCGTGCTCGCTGATGGAATGGGCGATGAGCGGCGCATAGGCCTCGACGATCCGGCGGTAGTTGTCCGGCCGCGAGTGCCACCAGTACTGCGCCAGGAATGGCGCGATCCGTGGCAGCGCGCTCAGGTGGTAATGCATGTCGGTGCGGTCGTTCAGGCCGTAGCGGAACAGGTCGCCCAAGCCCTGCGGGAATGCATGCGGCATGACGCCTTCACGCTGGATCAGCCCTGCATTGCCGTGCGACGTCTCCTCGCCCGCGCCACGGCGATCGACCAGCACTGTGGCCCTGCCCCGCATCTGCAAATGTAGCGCGACGCTGACGCCGACGATGCCCGCGCCCAGAACAATGCTATCGGCTTGCATGACTCAACCCGGAAACCTCTATTGCCGAACAGCTTAGCCGGGTTCGCTCGTCCGGTAACTGCGTCAGATCGGCAGCACCCGGGAGTATTTGACCTGGCCGAGCGAGAAGCTCGATTCGATCGAGCTCACCCCTGCCACCTGGGTCAGCTTCTCACGCAGGAACGCCTCGTAGGCGGCGAGATCGGCGCAGACGACGCGGAGCAGGAAATCGAACTGTCCGGTCATCAGGTAGCACTCCATCACCTCGGGCCAACCGGCGATTGCCTCGCCGAAGCGATCCAGTTCCTCCGCCCGTTGCCGCTCCAGCTTGATCGAGATGAACACCGAGACCGGGAGGCCCACCGCCTTCTGGTCGACCACGGCGCTGTAAGCCGCGATGATCCCTGCTTCCTCCATCTGCCGGATCCGCCGCAGGCAGGGCGAGGCCGAGAGCCCGACCCGATCGGCGATCGCCTGGATGGTCATCCGCCCGTCTTCCTGCAGCGCCCGAAGGATGCGGCGGTCGATGACGGTCAACTCGGTTTTGACAGAATTCACCACTCTCGACGGCATTTCGTTCCGAAACCTGCGCAACTCGATGGCGGAGCAGTCACAATAGGCAGGAAACACCCGAACGCCTAGTGCACCGTTAATGTCAGACATTTGGGAGGGGATATGTCGTCGACGGAGCGGATCGCCCTGATTGAGGCGCTGGCTGGCAAGGCTCTGTGGTTGTCCAACTGGATGATCCACCATGCCAACCACCTCCGGCCCAATCCGGACGGGGTCAAGGTCGGCGGCCACCAGGCCTCCTCCGCCTCGATGACGGCGATCCTGTCGGCCCTCTACTTCGGCATCCTCAAGGCCGAGGACCGGGTGGCGGTGAAGCCGCACGCAGCGCCGGTGTTCCACGCCATCCAGTACCTGTTCGGCAAGCAGACCCTCGACAAGCTCAAGGCGTTCCGCGGCTATGGCGGCGCGCAGTCCTATCCGTCGCGTACCAAAGACACTGACGACGTAGACATCTCCACCGGATCGGTCGGCCTCGGTGTCGCCTTCACCGCCTTCGCCTCGATGATCCAGGACTATGTGCGCGCCAAGCCGTGGGCGAAGCAGCGTGCCGAAGGCCGGATGATCGCGCTGGTCGGCGATGCCGAACTCGACGAGGGCAACGTCTACGAGTGCCTGCTCGAAGGCTGGAAGCACGGGCTGCGCAACACCTGGTGGATCATCGACTACAACCGCCAAAGCCTCGACGGCGTGGTGCGCGAGGGGCTGTACGACCGGATCGAAGCGATTTTTCGCGCCTTCGAGTGGAACGCGGTGACGCTCAAATATGGCGCGAAGCAGCGGCGCGCTTTCGCAGAGCCCGGCGGCGAGCGGCTGAGGGCCTGGATCGACGCCTGCCCGAACGGGCTCTACTCGGCACTGATGTTCCGCGGCGGCGCCGCCTGGCGCGAGCGGCTCACCGACGAGATCGGCGACCAGGGCGCGGTCACCGCCCTGCTCGAACGCCGCACGGATGCCGAACTGGCAGACCTGATGGCCAATCTCGGCGGTCACTGCATCGAGAGCCTGCTCGAGCAGTTCGAGACCCAGACCAGCGACAAGCCGACAGTGTTCATCGCTTACACCGTGAAGGGGTGGGGCACCCCGCTCGCCGGCCACAAGGACAACCACGCCGGCCAGATGACCGGCGCGCAGATCGAGAGCCTCAAGGCCTCGATGAGGGTCCGCGATGGGCACGAATGGGAGCGCTTCGAGGGGCTGGAACAGTCCGAGCGCGACCTCGAAGCCTTCCTCCACGCCGTGCCGTTCAACACCACACAGTCTCGACGGCTGTCCTCCCCCGCCGTGCCGGCGCTGGGGCCGCAGTTCGTCGGTCCCGGCGCCACTTCCACGCAGACCGCGTTCGGCAAGATCCTAGACG
>JBKJMF010000038.1:0-4675 GCA_046596525.1 Devosia sp.
GGAGCGAAGACGGTGAAGGGACCGGCGCCGGACAGCGCTTCGACGAGGCCGGCTGCCTTGACGGCGGCGACCAGCGTCGTGTGGTCCTTGGAATTGATGGCGTTCTCGATGATGTTCTTGGTGTCGTACATGGCGGCGCCGCCGACCATCTTGGTCGCGGCGATCGTCGGCAGCGTGGTCGCGCCGAGCGCGAGAATGGACACAGCGAATAGCGTCCGAAGGGTGTTGTGCATGATTGTCTCCCAAGGGGCAGCCCTTGCCACCCGCGGAGAAGAGCTACGGGTGATGCAGCGAATTAGTTTTGTTGGCGGGCGATTTGTGATCGGGTAACTTCATCGGCAAATGCCGATGGATATTTCGGCCTAGCGGTTGAAACCGCGCCCGTCCCTCCCGACCTGAGCCCGATGACCACACTCCCTGTTTCCATTCTCGACCTCGCCCCCGTCTCCGAAGGCACGTCTACGCCGGAGGCGCTGAAGAACATCGTGAAGCTCGCCAAGCTTGGCGACGAGTTGGGCTTCACCCGGCTCTGGTATGCCGAGCATCACGGCATGCCGTCGATCGCCTCGTCCTCGCCGGAAGTACTGATCGCCACCGCGGCGGCCAATACCTCGCGCATCCGCGTCGGCTCCGGCGGCGTGATGCTGCCCAACCATGTGCCGCTGCGCGTGGTCGAGACCTATCGCACGCTCAATGGCCTCAATCCGGGTCGCATCGACCTCGGCATCGGCCGCGCCGGCGGCAGCGATGGCCGCACCTTGCAGGCGTTGCGCTCCATCGGCGGCGAGTACTTTGCGCAGGAACTGGCCGAGATGCTGGCCTTCGAGGAGGGCAATTTCGCCCTCGACCATCCGTTCCATCCGGTGATGGTAGTGCCGGAGCGGGTGGAGCTGCCGCCGGTCTATCTGCTCGGCTCAAGCGGAGCGAGCGCGCAGGCGGCCGGCCAGCTCGGGCTGGGGTACTCGTTTGCGGCGCATTTCAGCGCCACGCCGGCGGGACCGGCGTTCGCCGCCTATCGCGCCGCGTTCACCCCGACGACGGCGTTCCCCAAGCCGCACGCTATCATCGCGGTCTCGGCTCTGGTGGCGCCGACCGACGAGGAGGCGCAGTTCCTTGCCCGCTCGCAGGAGCTGATGTGGGCACTGTTCCACTCGGGCCAGGTGCGGAAGCTCATCTCCCCCGAGGCGGCCGCAGCCCACAACTACACACCGCATGAGACGCGCATCATCGAGGGGCAGCGACCGCTGTGGATCGTCGGCTCTCCGGATACGGTGAAGGCCGCGATCGAGAAGAAGGTCGAGGAGTCGGGCGCCGACGAGGTGATGGTGACCACCACGATGTTCGACTACGAGTTGCGGCTCCGCTCGTTTCGGCTGCTGGCCGAGGCGTTCGGACTAGGGCACTAGCCCCGCACTACACGCCAGGCTGCAATGATGGCATCGGCCGAAAGGTCGATGTCAGCCTCGGTGGTGGCGCCGGAGGTGACGGAGATCCGCATCACCCAGTCGCCGCGCCACGCCGCGCCCGCGACAAAGCAGACGCCGCTGTCGAGGACGCGGGCGATCACCGCTTCGGTGTCGGCCTTGCGGGCTTCGGCGTCGCCAGTGCCGAAATTGACGATCAACTGGTTGATCGTCACCTCGTTGACGACCCGGATGCCGGGCTCGGCGGAGAGCCGCTCGGCCATGCGACGGGCGAGCCGGCAGTGGCGTTCAATGATCTCCACCACGCCGGCCCGCCCCAGCGTTTTCAGCAAGGCGTAGACCGGCACGCCGCGGGCGCGGCGGGAGAGTTCGGGGACGTAGTTGGATGGGACGCGGTCGCCCTGCGCGATCGAGGGCAGGTAGGATGACCACTGGCTCATCGCGCCCAGCAGGGCATCGCGGTTCCTGACGATGGCGAAGCCGGAATCGTATGGCGCCTGCAGCCATTTGTGGCCATCCGTGACCCAGCTGTCGCAGCCTTCGATCCCGTCGGTCAGATGCTTCAGTTCCGGCACCGCCCGCGCCCACAGCCCGAAGGCGCCATCGACATGCACCCAGGCGCCGTTGGCCTTGCCGATCTCCACGATCTCGCGAAAGGGATCGTAGGCGCCGGTATTGATCTGCCCCGCCTGCGCGATAACGATCTTGGGACCCGTGAGCCCAATGAACGCCGCTTCCAGCGCCGAAGGCAGCATCCGCCCCTCGCCATCCGTAGCAACGGTGATGACGCGCTTGCGGCCGAAACCGATCAGTTGCAGTGACGCAAACAGCGACGAATGCGCATCGGCCCCGATCAGCACATGCACCGGCGGCGCGCCGAACAATCCGTCGGCATCGGGATCCCATCCAGCTTCGAGCAGCACCCCGGTACGCGCGGCCGCGAGGCAAGTGCCGTTGGCAACGGTAGCGCCGGTCCCAAAACCAATGCCGCTTTCACGCGGCAGGTCGAGGATTTCGAGCAGCCAGCGCTCGGCAATCTCCTCGAGCGCCGCGGCGGCCGGCGCGGTGGACTGATACCCAGCGTTCTGCCCCCAGGCGCTGACCAGCCAGTCGGCGGCAACTCCGGCCGGGTGCGAGCCGCCCATCACCCATGCAAAGAACCGGGGGCCAACCGTCGGCATCAGGCCCGGGGTCGCGAGCGCGACGAGGTCATCGAGCATGGCGCCGGCATCCATGCCGGTCTCGGGCAGTGGTGCGGAGGCGCGCTCGCGCATTTCGTGGTACCCGGCGGCGGGCCGTCCTGCTTTTTGGGCCACCGCGCTGCGATAGGCGACGGCATGACCCACAGCTCGACCCAGCAGGGCGCCAAGCTCATCAGTCATAATACGACTCTCCCTTGTACGCCCCGCAAAATTGATAGCGGCAGGAACCCGCCAACGCTAGTGCGTCTTCCCGGAAGCGCGGATTGAACCGGATCAATCTTGACTCCTGAAGGCTACTCTGTGCATATTGAACCGATTCAAGTGCGAGTTCACCTAGTTTGTTGAATCGTTTCAATTAGCGCAAAGGAGATCGAAAATGACCATTCTTGAGTTGCATCAGACTGCCGCCATCCACGCACCAGCCGCCACACGGCTGTTACCTCGGCTTCAGCGTCTCTGGCTGCAGTTCGTGGCAAGGCACCGGCAGCGCCGGCTAATGAGCCGGCTGTCGCGCCTCAGCCCCGAGCGGCTGCGTGACATGGGCTTTGACCCTGCCGCGGTATACGCCGCAGTGCGCGGCACCTGGGACGAGCTGTCAGATGCCCGCCTGCCACCCGAGCAGCGCTTCTAGGCGCTCGGGTCGCACTCCAGGCGAGCTCAGGCCGCAAGCCTTTTGAGGATCGCGGCGCCCATTTCCTCGGTGCCGACGGTCTTCCGATTGTCCTGCGCGATGTCGCCGGTGCGGAGGCCCTCGTCGAGCACGGCGGCAATGGCGGCTTCGAGCCGGTCGGCCAGCGCCACCATGTTGAACGAGTAGCGCAGCGCCATGGCGAAGCTCGCCAGCATGGCGATCGGGTTGGCGACGCCCGTGCCGGCGATATCCGGGGCCGAACCGTGTACCGGCTCGTAGAGCGCCTTGCGCTTGCCGGTCGCCGCATCGGGAGCACCGAGCGAGGCGGAAGGCAGCATGCCGAGCGAGCCGGTCAGCATGGCGGCCGCGTCCGACAGGATGTCGCCGAACAGGTTGTCGGTGACCATCACGTCGAACTGCTTGGGATTGCGCACCAGTTGCATCGCGGCGTTGTCGGCGAGGATGTGGTGGAACTCGAGGTCCGGGTAGTCCTTGGCCACGGCCTGCGCGACTTCGTCCCACAGTACGCCCGACTTCATGACGTTCTTCTTGTCGGCCGAGTGGACCTTCTTCTTGCGCGTGCGGGCGAGATCCATGGCGACGCGGACGATGCGGTCGATCTCGTAGGTCTCGTAGACCTGGGTATCGATGGCGCGCTTCTGGCCGTTGCCGAGATCGGTGATGGTCTTGGGCTCGCCGAAATAGACGCCGCCGGTGAGCTCGCGAACGATCAGGATGTCGAGGCCCTCGATCAACTCGCGCTTCAGCGACGAGGCGTCGGCGAGCGCCGGGTAGCAGATGGCGGGGCGTAGGTTGGCGAACAGCTGCAGGTCCTTGCGGAGGCGGAGCAGGCCGGCCTCCGGACGCTTCTCGTAGGGCACCTTGTCCCACTTGGGACCGCCGACGGCGCCGAAGATCACCGCATCGGCGGCAAGCGCCTTCTGCATGTCTTCTTCCGAGATCGCTTCGCCATGCGCGTCATAGGCGCAACCGCCGACGAGGCCGGTGTCGAAGGTGAAATCCGTCTCGCCCTGGCTGTTGAGCCAGGCGATCACCTTCTGGACCTCCTTCATGATCTCGGTGCCGATCCCGTCGCCGGGCAGGAGGAAGAGCTTTTGGGCCATTATGAGGTTCCGTGTGGAGGTCCCGTCCGGGAGACAGGGAGTAGGGCTAGCGTCCGTGGGCGCCGAAGCGTGCGGTGACTTCGATCTCGAGCTTCATTTCCGGCCGCGTCAGCCCGCAGACCACCATGGTGGCGGCGGGGCGGATGTCACGGAAGATCTCGCCGGCGATTTCGACCAATGCGTCGTAGTGCGCCATGTCGGTGATGTAGTAGCGGACGCGGACCGTGTCCTTGATGGTGCCGCCGGCTTCCTCGAGCGCCTGCGCGATGGTCGCGAAGGCATTGCGGGCCTGCT
>JBKJMF010000312.1:0-9803 GCA_046596525.1 Devosia sp.
TTTCGCTTTCTCCCCCACCAAGGGGGAGATGCCCTGTGGGACTATCGCAGCAAACCGCCGCCAATCTTAACCATTGTTGGCACGGTTCTTGCCCTCCCGGGCTCAATCATGCATGGATGCGGCGGGAAGCCTTTAGTGCCTCGGGGAGTTTCGCGGGATGGCCTTGACGCCACGGCTTGAGGTTCGTCAGAGCCAGGGCCTGACGCTCACGCCGCAATTGATGCAGTCGATCCGGCTGTTGCAGCTCAGTCATCTCGAGCTCAACACCTTCGTCGAGGCCGAATTGCTGCGCAATCCGCTGCTCGAACGCGAGGACGGGGCCGAGGCGCCTGAAGAGGCGGCGAACGAGCTGCCCGAGCGCCCGGTCGAGCTCAACGCCGCCGAAGACACGGTGGATTTTTCCGAACGCATCCAGTCGGCCGATACCATCGCCAACGGCTATGACACCGAAGTCGAGAACGTCTTTCCCGACCAGTCGACTTCGGAGCGGCTGACCGACACCACCCCCTGGAGCGAGCGCGGCTCCGGTGATGGCGAAGGGACCGATATCGACCAGTTCGTCGCGGCCCGTCCGACGCTCGGGGACCACCTCGCGGCGCAGGCGGGCCTGATCACCAACGATCCGGCCGAGCGGCTGATCGCGCAATTCCTCATCGATAGCCTCAGCGAAGCCGGCTACCTGGCGGTCGAACTCGAAACCGTCGCCGAGCAGCTCGGCGCGCCGGTCGCCGCCATCGAGGCGGTGCTGATCAAGCTCCAGGGGTGCGACCCGATCGGGGTGTTCGCCCGCGACGTGCGCGAGTGCCTGGCCCTGCAGCTAATGGAGAAGGACCGCCTTGACCCGATGATGCAGCGGCTGCTCGACAATCTCGAGCTGATCGCGCAGCACGACCTCGTCGCGCTGGCCCGCGCCGTCGGCTCCGATCGCGAAGACCTGCTGGACATGCTGGCGGAACTCCGCCAACTCGACCCCAAGCCGGGACGGGCGTTCGAGGCCGGCCCGATTGAATCGGTGGTGCCGGACGTGTTCGTACGCAAGGGTTCGGGCGGCGAATGGCAGATCGAACTCAATGCCGAAGTGCTGCCGCGGGTGCTGGTCAATCGCACCTACTACGCCTCGGTGACCAAGAAGACCCGCGATACGACGGAAAAAAGCTTCCTCACCGATTGCCTCGCCACCGCCAACTGGCTGGCCAAGAGCCTCGACCAGCGGGCGCAGACCATCCTCAAGGTGACGGCGGAGATCGTGAAGCAGCAGGACGGGTTCCTCGTCCACGGCATCACCCACCTCCGCCCGATGACGCTCAAAGCCGTCGCCGACGCCATCGAGATGCACGAGTCGACCGTAAGCCGTGTCACCTCTAACAAGTACGTGTCGACGCCCCGTGGGCTGTTCGAGATGAAGTACTTCTTCACCACGGCGCTCGGCTCATCGACCGGCGAGGGCGATCACTCGGCCGAGGCGGTGCGCCACCGCATCAGGCAGATCATCGAGGCCGAGCAGCCGGCCAATATCCTCTCCGACGATACCATCGCCGAGATGCTGCAGAAGGAACGCGGGATCGAAGTGGCCCGCCGCACCGTGGCGAAATATCGCGAGGGGATGAACATCCCCTCCTCGGTGATCCGGCGCCGGCAGAAGCGCGCTTTGGTGGCGGCGGGACGATAGTGCGCCTCGACGGCTGCTGTCGACGCCTCGCATTTGAACCCAATCCTGTTCCGCGCATTGCCCCTGGGAAGGGGTCGGTCTAGACTCCCTTCACCGGGGTGCCCACATCTCATGGTGGCGGCCGCTCCGGCTCGCTACACCAAAGAGAAAGAGGACCTCCATGACACTGCGCGTCTCAGGAAAGAACATGGATGTCGGCGATGCGCTGCGGATCCGGGCGCAGGGCCATTTCGACACGGTGGTGAAGAAGTACTTCGACGGAAACTACACCGGCCACCTCACGCTCGAACCGGAAGGCTCGGGGTTCAACGCCCAATGCATGGTGCACCTCGATTCCGGCGCCGTACTGCAGTCGAGTTCATATGGCGGCGACGCCATGTCGGCCTACCAGGGCATGGCCGACGCCATCGAGAAGCGCCTCAGGCGCTACAACCGCAAGCTCAAGGCCCACCGCCGGCATGCCAACGGTACGGACGAGGAGGCCCCCTCCTACATTCTCGCCGCCCCGGGTGAGGATGACGAGCTGCTGGAGGATTACGCGCCGCCGGTGATCGCCGAGGCGACGTCGAGCCTCAGGCAGATGTCTGTGGGCGAAGCGGTGATGCAGCTTGATCTTACCCAGGCGGAAGTGGTCGTATTCCGGCATGCTGGACATGGTGGCCTGAATGTGGTCTACCGCCGCGCCGACGGCAATATTGGCTGGATCGATCCCGCCCTCAGGCCGAACTAGGGCTCAGCAAGAGCTTGCTTTCGCCGCATCCACGATGGGAAATTCTTGATGGAATTAGCTGACATCCTCTCAGAGGACTCGGTGATTGTTTGCTCGGGGATCAAGACCAAGCTGGACGTGCTGCACAGGCTTTCCGAGCGTGCTGCCAAGATTACCGGGCAGGACGCCGCGACCATCTTCGAAGCCGTGAACGACCGCGAGCAGTTGGGCTCGACCGGGCTCGGCAACGGCATCGCGATTCCGCACGGCAAGTTCGCCGGTCTGGGCTCGGTGACTGCGGTGTTCGCGCTGCTCGAAGCACCGGTGGAGTTCGAGTCGGTGGACGACCGGCCGGTCGACCTGGTCATGCTGCTGCTTGCCCCGATGGGGGCAGGCGCCGACCACCTCAAGGCGCTGGCCCGGGTGGCCCGCATCCTGCGCACCGATTCCGTCGTCGCCCGTCTACGCCGCTGCCATGACGCCGGCGAGCTGCACGGGATTCTCACCCAGCCGCTGGAAACGACCCGGGCGGCCTGACTTCTCTACGGTTTCGGATTTCCCCCCTTGCCTTCTCCCCTTGTGGGAGAAGGTGGCCGATAGGCCGGATGAGGGGTCCGCATCGCCATGCGATGCGCGATCGGAGCGTAAGCGACGAGCGACCCAGTGCGCGGAGAGATACCCCTCATCCGCCCTTCGGGCACCTTCTCCCGCAAGGGGAGAAGGCGGTGACCGAGGGATCGACTCTCAGTGCAGCGTCACGATCCCGAACGAGCGATCGGCCAGCCACTCTTCGACGGCTTCCTCGCTGTCGCCGACCATCAGCGGCGAACCGTCGGCGGAGACCACGATGTGGAAGTCGGATTCGTCGGTGAATTCACTGTCGGGCAGGATCGGCCCCATGTCCGCGCCCTTGACGTGCTTGACGTAAACCACCGCGTTGCCGCCAAGCGCCATGAACTGCGCCGGGGTCAGATTCCGCAGGGGGTTGTCGATAGGCTGTTCTCTGTTCTCTTGCATTCGATGTTCCCCTTTCTAGGCAGAACGGATCTCGATACGGCGGGCGATCTTTTCGGCTCTTGGACGAACAACTGCGATCATCAGCATGCCGTTCCTCAAAATCGCGTCCTTGACCACCATCCCGTCGGCGAGAAGGAAGTTTCGCTGGAACTGCCGCGCAGCAATGCCGCGATGCAGGTACTCCCGGCTGGCGTCGTCTTTCTGTCGACCTTTGACCAGCAACTGGTTGTCTTCCACCGTCAACTCGAGGTCGGGCAGGCCGAACCCCGCGACAGCGATGGAGATCAGAAAGGTCTCCGCGCCCTCGGCATCGAGCGAACGCTCGATATTGTAGGGCGGGTAGCCATCGGCGGCCTTGCTCATCCGGTCGATGCGTTCTTCGAAGGCATCGAAGCCGAGCAGGAAGGGCGCCGAAAACATGGAGACGCGCGACATCCGGATCGTCCTTGTTCCAAGCAACGGTGTGGAGCGGCCCGAGTTTCAGTGGCACCGTTCCATGCCCGTGATATGGGTCTGGCACGTTTCTCAATCAAGACCGCCGGCGGCGGGGAGCAGGGACTTTGACCGACAGTACGGTGGCGGTGGTGATCCCCGCCTACAAGGCCGAAGCCTTCATCGAGGAAGCGGTCCGCAGCGTCCTCGCCCAGACCCATGCCGGCTGGGAGGCCTGGATCGTCACCGACGACAGCGAGGACTATGAGGAACTGCTTGGCCGGGCCGGTCTGGTCGACAAGCGCTTCCGTTTCGTCAGTACCGGCCGGGTGGGCGCCGGCGCCTCGCGGGCCCGCAATCTGGCACTCGACCGCATCCAGGCGCCCTATGTGGCGATCCTCGATGCCGATGACCGGCTGAAGCCGCGCAAGCTCGAACTGGCCGTCGCGGCCCTGGCCGAACAACCCATCGTCTCATCGGCGCTCGAAGTGATGGACCAGGACTACAACCGCCTGCGGCTGGTCGGCGATGGGCCGGACCGGGTGCTCACACCCGGCGCCTACAAGTTCGTCAGCCTGTCGATGGATTCGATGATTGTCTGGGACCGCCGCCGCTGCGACGCCCGCTACGATCTCGAACTCACCAACATGACCGATCTCGAACTGCTGATGCAGCTCTGGCGCACCGCCGGTAGCGTGCATCACCTCGGCACGCCGCAGCACGACTACATCAAGCTCACCACCTCGATGAGCAACGGCGCCGGTGTCACCGAGAAGATGATCACGGCGAAAAAGACCCTGCTACATCGGCTCGAAACCAGCCAATACCGCTTCGCTGCCCCCGACACCGCCGAAGGCCTCATCGCCTTCCTGGGCATCTCGCTGGGCGCTGAGGCGGCATACCCGCTCGCGATTGAGGAAACCCCGGGCCTGCTGTTCGAGGACCATCTGGAGCCGATGCTCAGGGCCTATGAGGCGCACGTCCGGCCGGACTGACCTCAGCCGATCCTTAGGTGCCGGCGCAGCAGGGTGCGAAGCCGCCCGATGTTCAGGCCGATATAGGCGGCGAGGACAGCGCGGCGTAGGGGATCGAGGTCGCTGTTCCAGACCTCGCGCACACCGGCCTGACGAAGCGCCCGCCGTTGTTCCCGGCTGTAAGCCCAGCTGCGGCTGAGGCTGGTCTTCTGGTAGTACTTCCGGCACAGGGTCTCGGGCACGCGGACGAAATCGCCGAACAGCGACAAATGCAGCAGCCAGGTCCAGTCGGCAGAAAACTCACCTTGTGCGTTGGGCTTGATGCCGTCGGCGCGCTCGAAAGCCCACGACCGGAACAGGCCGCGATTGGGAATCCACCAGTCCTTGCCCCGACCACCCATGACCAACCCGCGCGCCAGACTGCTATGGCATGCCGACAGCGCATCGAAGACTATGGTTTCGGCCTCCCCATCAGGCTGGAACAGCTCGACATCGGTGTAGGCGAGCACGGCGTCGGGGTTCGCCTGCAGTGCGCCCACAAGTTTCTCGACGTAGCTCGGCTCGACCACATCGTCGTGGAAAGCAAAGAACATCAGCTCCCCGGTGGCGTTGGCCATCAGGTCGTTGGCGTTGCGCAACCAACCCAGGTTCGCGGTGCGGCGCAGGATGCGCACATCGCCGCGACTGACCGCGAACGCGGAGACGATGTCGAACGTGTTGTCGGTCGAACAATCGTCGCCGATGAGGATTTCAAGGTTCGGCCAGCTCTGCGCCGCAAGGCTGTCGAGCGTCCGGGTGATAAAGGCGGCCGAGTTGTAGCAGGGAACCAGAGCGGTGACCTTGGGCCGCCAGTCTGCAGATGGCATCACAGGTTTCCACCCAACGCGTCGGCGACCCGTTCCGCCAGCCAAGGCGCGGTCGAGTATTTGCCGGTATCGACCGAGACGTAGTTGCCCTTGCGGCGGATGCCGAAGCGGTCGCGCCGGTGAATGCTGGCGCGGGGGTCGTCCAGCGAGCCGGTTTCCTCGGCGTAGACAAAACCACCACGCAGCCGCACCGTCTCGGCGGCATCGAGTACGGCATTCACCCCAGGCAGCAGTTCCGCCATCGGACCGCGCACCGCGGCAATGAAGCGATCTACGTCCGCCCCCTGTGGAGCGGAGGGTTTGGGCAGCACGATGCCACTCCCTTCGGCCAACATGCCGGCCGGATACCAACTGATGTAGAAGTCGCGGCCGTTGTAGTTCTTCAGGTCGCCATAAGGTCCGATCGAGACCAGCGCGCTGGGCGTTTCGACCGCGTGTCTGGTTCGGACGAACAGACCCAGCCGATAGCGGTGTGACCAGCCGGATGGTAGTGCAATGCCCGCCGTCTCGTCGATCGCCAACCGCCCTTCCCAGAGAGCGTTCACCACCACGTCGAAGGTCTCCACGTCGCCGTTCCGGGTCTCGACCAGCCACGGACCCTCATCGTGGCCGTCCACCGGACGGGCCGCAGTGACTGTCGTGTCCAACCGCAGCGTGATGCCCGGCTCACTCGCCAGCGCCGCTGCCAGCAGGTCGGCCAACACCTGGGTGTTGAACGAGCGCTCCGGGATCTCGAAGGCCGCGACGATATCGTCCGAACCGCTGAGCGAGCTGAGTTCCATCGGTGACAGCCGTCTGGTGCGTGCGGCGGAGACATCGACCGGGTACCCTGCCGCGCCAGGATGCTGGCGAACCAGCGCGTCGATCCGGCCGAATGTCTCGCTCAGTGTCGGAGCGTCGACGACGGAGTGGCGATGCACCGCGATGATGTCATTGACCGGCGTCATGTGTGGACTGAGGTCACGCCCCAGTAGCCCGCTCAGCACCGGCCCGAAGCGCATCGCACCGTTCAGCATCAGCCGGGCCGTCTGCAGTGTCGGATCACCTCCATAGACATAACCCAGGTGAATGCGCCCCTCATGCCACCGGCTGGCGCAGGCGACGGCCGCGTCCTCCTTGTCGAACACCGTGACCTGGTGCCCCTTGCGGGCCAGCAGCAGAGCGACGCAGGACCCAAGGACACCCGCTCCGAGCACCGCAACCCGTTGCGTCATGGACAGTCCCGGTCGTCGCAGAGCATCGTCGCTTGATCCTGTCGCTAGCGCAGCGCCGCTTCGACGTCCCTGAGATATGGCACCGACGGCTGCGCGCCCGGCTTCAGTACGGCGAGGCTCGCGGCCACTGCCGCTCGCCGCATCGCGGCTTCGAGGTCCAGCCCACGGTCCAATCCCGCCGCCAGATAGCCGCAGAACGTGTCCCCGGCCCCGACGGTGTCGACCGGGTCGACCTTCATCGCCGGTACGGCAAAACTGCCGGTCGGCGTCGCTGCACGCGCCCCATCCGGCCCCAGCGTCACGATCACCGTCTGGTTCTGCGATTTGGCCCAGTCGGTCATGGCGGCATCGAGTCTGTCGATGCCGGCGCCGGTCAGCAGCTCGAACTCGGTTTCGTTGGCGATGACGATCGAGGCCTGCTCGGCCACCGACTTGGTGGTTTTCAAAAACGGCGCGGTGTTGAGGATGGAGACGACGCCCTGCGCCTTGGCCAGCTCCAGCGCCCGCTCGGTCACCGCCTGCGGGATCTCCTGCTGCAGCATCAGCACCGAGCCAATGCCCAGCCCCGCGAGCGCCGCGTCGGCGTCGGCGCGGCTCATCGTGCCGTTGGCGCCGGGGAGGATGGCGATGACGTTCTCGCCGGCTTCGTCGACGAAGATCATGGCGATGCCGGTGGCGCCGTCGACGATGCGCACATGGCTGAGATCGACCCCATCGGCGCGCAGAAGTTTGAGTGCTTCGTCCGCAAAATTGTCGGAACCTGCCGCGGCGAACATGCGCACTTCTGCTCCGGCGCGGCGGGCCGCTAGCGCCTGGTTGGCGCCCTTGCCACCGGCGGCCATCGAGAACTCCCTGCCCGGCACGGTCTCGCCGGGCTTGGGGATGCGGCTGACGGTGCCGATGAGATCGAGATTGGTGGAGCCGAGGACAGTGATCAATTGAGGACCTTGGGGATGGTGTTCCAGTTGCGCATGGTCGCGACTGCGCCCTTCTCCAACTGCCGGTCGAACTTGTCCAGCCCCGGCCCGTGGCGGCCATCCGGCTGGCGATAGCCGACGAGGTAGATGTCGTGCGTATCGGCTCGCACCACATCGTAGTTATCGGGAATGCCGGCATAGCTCGCGCCCTTGGGCAGCGGCTTTTCGAACATCATGACGTAGCGGTGGAAATTGCCCTCGTCCGGATAGGCTGCGAAGGGCTTCGACGCCAGCATCGCCTCGATCTCCGGGCCCGAGCGCATCACCGCCTCGCTGAACCAGCCCCAGCGCTTCTCGATCGCCGCTTCCAGTTCGGCCTTCGGGTCATGCGCGCATTCGAACCGCACATTGCCGCTGGCGAGGATGGTTTTGATGCCAGTGTAGCCCAGCTCTTCGCAGAGCGCTTTCAACTCGGCCATCTTCATCTGGCGTTTGCCGACATTGACGGCGCGCAGGAACGCTACCCACACCGTCACTTCTTGCCCTGTGGGTGGATGGTTTCGCCGCGCTTCAGCATCTCGACGAAGCTCGCGATCTTCTTTTGGCGGCCGGCCTCGGTCTTCATGTTGTGCGTGCGGAACGCCAGCGCAAAGCGGTTCTGCTCCGTGAGCTTGCCGAGCATTTCCTTGGCCGCCGGCTCCGCGTCGATCGCCGCCTGCAGGTCGTCGGGGATCTTCATGTTCTTGCCGGCGCCATAGGCCTTGTCCCAGCGTCCGTCGGCCTTGGCGGCCTCGACATGCTTCAGGCCATGCTCGGTCATCAGCCCGGATTTGATCAGCCGCGCGACATTGTCGACGTTGATCTGGCTCCAGATGCTCTTCCGGCCGCGCCGCGTGTAGCGCTGCAGGAAGCTCTTGTCGTCAAGACCCTTGCGGACCGCGTCGATCCAGCCCCAGCACAGGATGACGTCGATCGCCTGCTTGGCATTGATCGAAGCCATGCCGGAATCGACCTTGTGGATCTTGATCCACACCTCGTCCCAGCTGTCGTGGTGCTGGCTGAGCCAGTCGTAGAAAGCCTGCTCGTCCTTGAACTCAAGGACCTTGTCGGGGTCGACATAGACTGGCGCCATCAGTTGGGCTCGCGATCGATGATCTTTTTCAGTGCCGGGTCGAGCCGCTCGTTATTGGGCAGCTGAATGCCGAGTGGGCCCGCCAGCACCTCGCGCAGCTCGGCCACCGAGTTCAGCAGTCTCGCTTCGCTCGGCGCGCCGACGGTATGGATGTTGAGCTTGCGGTTGAACAGCGCCAGGCGCCGGCCCTTTTCGACCCGGGCGACCAGCAGGTTATCGGTGAAGAACGGCGACGAGGCGGCCTCTTCGTTCAACCTGAGCAGCTCGTCCTCGCTGCGCTCGGTTCGCTCGAAACTGTAGAGCGCCCGCCACTCGCCTTCGATTTCAATGTCCACCTGCCAGGTGCCATCGGCTTCGAGGAGGCGGAAGGTATCGAGCGGCGTCGACTGCGGAACGTCGGCGCGCAGCCGAAGCGGAGCGGTTGCAGTCTGGCCGCCGAAGCCGACATCGGCGAGATAAGTGACGCCGGCGACCTCAACGGTCAGCACGAGATGGCGCAGTGGCGGTTCCTCGCCCTCGGCGAGCCCCCAGAGCACGCGGGCGCCGTGCATCTTCACCTCGTAGTCCAGCTCCTGGAGCATGGCCTTGAACAGCAGGTTGTGCTCGAAGCAATAGCCGCCGCGCTGGTCGAACAGCAGTTTCTGCTGCAGGTTGGCGAGATCGAGCCGGACGGGAGCGCCCATCAGCGGATCGAGGTTCTCGTAGGGGATCGCCGCCGGATGCAGCTGGTGCAACTGGCTCAGCGTCTCCAGCGAGGGAGCGATCGAGCCGGCAAAGCCGATACGCTCGAACCAGGCATCGATATTGGCCTTTGATGCCACGGACATCCCCACCGCTGATTCCGGAGGGGCATAATGATGAGCGGAACGGGAT
>JBKJMF010000354.1:0-8348 GCA_046596525.1 Devosia sp.
AGGCGTTCGACCGGATGTTCTCGATTCATGCCCGCGCACCGTTCTTTGCGGCGCAGGCGGCGGCCAAACACATGGGCGCGGGTGGGCGGATCATCTCGATCGGCACCAACATGGCGAACCGCGTCGCGGGTCCGGGGCTGAGCCTTTATGTCGCGAGCAAATCGGCGCTCGGCGGCATGACCCGGGCATTGGCGCGCGAACTCGGGCCGCAGGGGATCACCGTCAACACGGTCGATCCGGGCTCGACTGACACCGACATGAACCCGGCCGATGGCCCGATGGCGCCATCGCAGATGGGGCTCAACGCGCTCGGCCGCTTCGGTGCTGCCGAGGACATCGCTGCGGCAGTGGTGCATCTCGCCGGCCCGGGCGGCCGTAGCATCACCGGCACCTCGATCCTCGTCGACAGCGGCTTCAACGCGTAACTACTGGCTCCGCCCCCAGCGTTCGAGCCAATCGACGCCGAACGCCACGATCTCATCGGCGGGGACGAGCACCGAGCTCGCCTCGCCGATCTTGCCGCGCTTGCCGCGGCCGGTGGCGAGGAACTCCTCGACGATCGTGGTGAAGTAGTCGTTGGCGAGGCCATCCGGCGGATCGCTGGTGTCGAACTCCTCGAACCAGCGCCACACGGTCTTCCCGTCGACGAGGATCGGCGCTTCGTAGCGGCGGATGCGCTTGTTGGGGAAATCGGCGAGGTGCTCGGCATGGTGCAGTAGCGTCATGGTGTCGAGCGGCGCGCCCAACATCAGCACCTTGCCTTTGGCCTCGACGAGCTTGCCCAGCGGCGATTGCGGGCCATAGCCGTAGTCCAGCGCATGGTCGGCGGTGAACCACTCAGCCTCGCCGCCGAGCGCCGCCATCGAGGCGCCGGGGCTGCCGCTGCGCAAGGCGCCTGGCGTGGTCCGCAGCATTTCCGGCCAGAAGCCGTTGTCGCGGGTGGAGCGCGAGCGCAGCGGGTCGAAGGCCGGGATATGCTCACGCATCGACGGGTCGTCGCGGATCTCATCCTCGAGTTGCCAGTCGCAATAGCCGAGGATGGTGCCGGCCGGACCGACGACATCGCGCATCGCGTCGAGGATATCGTCGGGGCCACCCAGTATCTTGCCGACGCTACGGAGTGCTGCGTGCACCAGCACGGCATCGCCATCGGCGAGGCCGATAGCGCTCAGGTCGTCAGCGAGGCTCGAACGAGTCGAGACCTTGCTGCTCGGCTCTCTCGTCACCTGGCCGCGCCGGCGTAGCGCCGCTCCGGCGGGCGCTGTTCGGCGGCCTCCAGGTGCAGCGCGTCATAATCGAGGCGAGCGCCTTGCACTTCGCCCTGATGCTCGGCGGCCCAGTTCCACAGCGCATCCAGTGGCTCGGTCAGGGTGCGGCCGAGGTTGGTCAACTGGTACTCGACCCGCGGCGGAATCTCGGGAAACACCGTGCGGGTGACGAGACCATCGCGCTCGAGGTTGCGCAGGGTCAGGGTGAGCATGCGCTGCGAAATGCCGCCGATAGCGTGGCGCAGCTCGTTGAAGCGCATGGTTTTCTTGGTCAAGAACCCGACGATCATGACGCTCCACTTATCGCCGATGCGATTGAGGATATCGCCCATGGCGTTACAGGTTTCGCTGCGACCGGGGACTGGTTTCATTGTGGTGCCTCCTTGAGCGTTTCCTTAGGCACAAATATAGACACGGTTACTGCTTGTGACTAGGGGTCATTCCGGCTCCAGCGCGGCTGAGCGGGAGCTCACATGACTGATATCAGCAAAGGCGCCACCAGCCGCAATTGGTGGAACATCGGGTTGTGGACGGCACAGGTGTTGCTGGCTCTGGCCTTCGGCGCGGCCGGCGTGATGAAGACGCTGACGCCGGTGGTCGAACTCGGCGCGATGATGAACTGGGTCACGGTGACGCCGGAGTGGCTGGTCCGCTTCATCGGTGTGGTCGAGTTCCTCGGTGCACTCGGCATGATCCTGCCGGCGCTCACCCGCATCCTGCCGTGGCTAACGCCACTGGCGGCGCTCGGCTTCGCCATCATCCAGGTGCTGGCCATCGGCACGCATGGGGCGCTCGGCGAGGTGGGCACGACCCTGCCGATGAATTTGGCGCTGCTGGCGTTGTCGCTGTTCGTCGTCTGGGGTCGTACGCGCCGGTCCCCGATCACCAGCCGATAGCACGTTGCGCGCCGCGTCGTTCTCCGCTTAAGAGCGTGCAACGTTCGACACGGAGAACAATGACGATGGCACGGATCGAAGAGCTGGCTGACCAGATGACCCTTGAGGAGCAGGTTAGCCTGCTCTCTGGCGAAGACTTCTGGTCGCTCCCCGCCATCGAGCGGCTGGGGATCGGCAAACTCCGCGTCACCGACGGGCCGAACGGCGCGCGCGGCGGCGGCTCGCTGATCGGCGGGGTGAAGTCGGCAGCGTTCCCGGTGGGGATTGCGCTGGGCGCCAGCTGGAATGTGCGGCTGCTCAAGGAGATCGGCACGGCGCTGGCCGAAGAGGTGAAGTCGAAGGGCGCGCACGTGAGCCTTGCCCCAACGGTGAACCTCCATCGCTCGGTGAGCAATGGCCGCAATTTCGAGTGCTATTCCGAGGATCCGATCCTCACCGCCAGCCTTGTCGTCGGCTATATCGAGGGCCTGCAGTCGCAGGGCGTGTCGGCGACGATCAAGCACTTCGTCGGCAACGAGTCCGAGATCGAGCGCACCACCATCAGCTCGGTGATGGCCGAGCGGACGCTGCGCGAACTTTACCTCGTGCCGTTCGAGTGGGCGGTGAAGAAGGCGGGGACCTGGGGCATCATGAGCTCCTACAACCGGCTCAACGGCACATATACCAGCGAGAACCCGTGGCTGCTCGAGCAGGTGCTGCGCAAGGAGTGGCACTACGACGGCATCGTGATGTCGGACTGGTTCGGCTCGCACTCGACGGCGCCGACGGTGAATGCCGGGCTCAACCTCGAAACGCCCGGCCCGTCGCGCGATCGCGGGGCGAAGCTGGTAGCTGCGGTGGAAGCGGGCGAGGTGTCGCGCGAGACGCTGCGGAGCCGGGTGCTCGATATCCTCCGGCTTATGGAGCGCACCGGGGCGCTCGACGATCATAGCGAATGGGTCGAGCGGGCCGACGACCGGCCTGAGCACCGCGCGCTGATCCGGCGGGCAGGGGCCGAGGGTGCGGTGCTGCTGAAGAACGAGGGCGAGCTGCTGCCGCTGGGCGGCGAAGGCCGGATCGCGGTGATCGGGCCCAATGCCAAGGTGGCGCAGATCATGGGCGGCGGCAGCGCGCAGCTCAATCCGCACTACCGGGTGTCGCCATGGGACGGGCTGGTCGGGGCGCTGGGCGAGGCGCGGCTGAGTTATGCCGCCGGCGCCGGCAATAACCGCTTCGAGCCGCTGCTGCGTGGAGCGCTGGCGGTCGACTATTTCGCCAGCGAGGATTTGAGCGGGCCGGCCGTATTCTCAGAGACGCTGGAGGAGGCGCAGACCTTCTGGATCGGGCGGGTGGCGGACGGCAAAGTCGATCCGCTGCACTTCTCGGCGCGGCTCACTGGGCAGTTCACGCCCGAAGCGAGCGGCGAGCACCGGGTTGGCATCTATAGCGCCGGCTTTGCCCGCGTCCTCGTCGATGGCCGGCTGGTCGCCGATGCCTGGGCGCACTGGACCAAGGGCCGGACCTTCTTCGAGGAGGGTTGCGACGAGGTTGTCGGTACGATCCAGCTGGAAGCCGGCCGCTCCTATGAGGTGGTGATCGAGTTCGCCACCAAAGCGTTCGCGACGCTCGGGCTCGCGGCCTTTGCGGCCGGCATCGGGCTGCCGCTCGGTGACGCGGCGATTGCCGATGCCGTGGCCGCGGCGCGCGATGCCGAGACGGCGCTGGTGTTCGTCGGCCGCAATGGCGAGTGGGACACCGAGGGCAGCGACCTCGACTCCATCGTCTTGCCGGGGCGGCAGGATGAACTGATCGCCGCGGTGGCGGCGGTCAATCCGCGCACCGTGGTGGTGCTGCAGACTGGCGGGCCGGTCGAGATGCCGTGGCTCGGTGATGTCGCAGCAGTGCTCGAGGCCTGGTATCCGGGGCAGGAGGCGGGCAACGCCATCGCCGACGTGCTGACCGGCGCGGCCGAGCCGGGTGGCCGGCTGCCGCAGAGCTTTCCGGTCAAGTGGGCGGACAATCCGACCAACTCGCAGGACCGTGAGATCTATCCCGGGCTCGACGGCAAGGTGCGCTACGAAGAGGGCGTGTTCATCGGCTATCGCCACTACGACCGCCACGGCATCGCGCCGCTGTTCCCGTTCGGGTTTGGCCTTGGCTACACCAGCTTTGCGCTTTCGGATCTCGAGGTGGATGCCAGCGAGTTCGAGGCCGATGGCAGGGTCTCTGTCTCGGTGACGGTGGAGAACACGGGTCGCCGCCGCGGTTCGGAGGTGGTGCAGGTCTACGTTTCGGCGCCCGACGCTTCGGTGCCGCGGCCGGCCAAGGAACTCAAGGCCTTCGAGAAGGTGCATCTTGGCCCCGGCGAGCGGCAGCGCGTGACGCTGGAACTCGACGACCGGGCCTTCGCCTACTACCGCACCGAGGCGCAGCATTGGCTGGTGGAGCCGGGCCGGTACGTGATCCGCGCCGCGCAAAACGCAGCCGACCCCGGCCTTTCGGCCGAGGTCGTGCGCAAGAACCGGCTGATGCTGCCGGTGTAATCCGGCGGCTCAAGCAGCCTTGGCGAACTGTGCGGCGTGCATGCCGACATAGTATTGCAGGTTGTCGTCGGCGAGCCCCAGCCCGTCCATCACGGCGGCCATGAAGCTCACCGGCGAGGTGCCGGCTGCGGTCACCACCTTGCCGTCGGTCACCGCCGCCGGGGTGTCGCGATAGAGCGCCTTGCCCTTGTACCCCGTGGCATCGAGATAGCCCTCGCCATTGCTGGTGTGGCGAATGTCGTCGAGCAGGCCGGTCTTGGCGCCGGCGACGGTGCCGTCGCAGATCAGCCCGATCAGCTTGCCCTTGGCCTTCGCGGCATTGAGCAGCGGCGCCATGTCCGGTGCGCCGGGCGATTGCCACGCCGTGCCGCCGCAGACGATGATCGCGTCGTAGTCGGCGACGTCGACGGCTTCCATGGCGAATTCAGGCTTCACCGTCATGCCGCCCGAGGAGGTCACCGGCTTGCCGCCGGGGGTCGCGTACTTGGTCTCCACCTTGTAGAAGCTGTGCGCCACGGCGTTGAGCAGGGACGTTTCCCAATCGGCGAAGCCTTCGGTGAGGATGGTCAGGATGGTGGTCATTTCGTTTCTCCTTCATTTTCGATGCGAGAAGGCTAGCCATGCCGGCCACCCGTTTCTGTCAGCAGCGGTCCGTGACTGAATGGCTCGCCGCTCCGAAAGGTTGCTCAACCTGATGCAGGCGCTGCGCCGGCGGCGCCGCCCGGTGACGGGTGCCGTGCTGGCCGGGGAGATGGGCGTGTCGCTGCGCTCGGTCTATCGCGACATCGAGACGCTGAAATCGATGGGCGCAGCGATCGATGGCGAGGCCGGGGTCGGATTCCAGCTCCGCGCCGAGCACTTCCTGCCGCCGCTGATGTTCACCGACGAGGAAGTCGAGGCGCTGGTGCTGGGCCTCCGTGGCCTGATCTATGGCCCGGACAGCGAGATGGCGGCGACAGCGCGCGATGCCAGCAGCAAGATCGAAGCGGTGCTGCCGCGCACGAAGCGCGACGAGATGCTGTCGGTGGGGCTGTTCGTTATTCCGCCGCGCCGGATCGATGACGCCAATCCGCTGGGACGGCTGCGCCGCGCCCTGCGTGAGGAAAAGCAGGTCTGGCTCGGTTACCGCGATAAGAGCGGTGCGGCCAGCGAGCGTACCGTCTATCCGGTGGCGCTCGGCTATTTCGAGGGCTATCAGACGCTGGTCGCCTGGTGCACGCTACGCAACGACTTCCGCAGTTTTCGCGTCGACGGCGTCACCGCCCTCGAGCTTCTTGAAGAAGCAATGCCCGAACCACGACGAACACTGTTCCATCGCTGGTCGAGCGCCCGAAATCTGCCCGATTTGACCTAGAGGAACGCCGCATTGCTTCAAAATCCCTTGAGCAGCCGAAGGCGACGGTTGAGCGACGCAGATAGCGTTGCTAGAACCCATCCGGCCTCGAGAACAATGCACTTCGGAGGCGCTTTGCTCGCGCATCTTTGCCGGCGCCTCGTCGCCAGCCTTTCGATCATCGTACTGGTCCTCGGGAGCACTCCCGCCTGGGCCACCCCATTGCTGCTCGTCGACGCCAACACCTTCGAGGTGCTGTACGCCGAAGATGCCGGTGTGCCGTGGCATCCGGCCTCACTCACCAAGCTGATGACCGCCTACGTGGCCTTCGCCGCGGTCAAGGCCGGCAAGGTGACGCTCGACACCAAGGTGAAGATTTCGAAGAACGCCTGGAACCAGGCGCCGAGCAAATCCGGGCTCAAGGTCGGCGCGTCCGTGACGATGAAGGACGCGCTCTACATCCTCGTGGTGAAGTCGGCCAACGATATCGCGGTGGCAGTCGCCGAGACGGTGTCGGGATCGGTGCCGGCCTTCGTTGACGAGATGAACGGCATGGCCCAGGCCATGGGGCTTTCCGCCACCCACTTCGTCAACCCGCACGGCCTTCACAACGAAGACCAGGTCACCTCGGCGCGCGACCTCGCGATCCTGGCGCTGATCATCCGGCGCGATTTCCCGCAATACCTGCCGATGTTCGGCACCGAGGCGGTGCGGATGGGCAAGGCCAAGCTCGAATCGAACAATGGCCTCCTCGAGCATTTCGCCGGCACCACCGGCATGAAGACCGGCTATGTCTGCGCCTCCGGCCTCAATATCGTCGCGACGGTGGAACGCGGCGGCCGCTCGATGCTGGCCGTGGTGCTGGGCGGCTCGTCAGCGCGCGAGCGCAACGAGATGACGGCCGAGCTGTTCCTGCGGGGGTTGTCGGGCGCGATCAGCGGCACGGGGCAGAATGTCGTGCAGCTGAAGAATATTGCCTCGCCGCCGGTCGATATGCGGGCGCAGATCTGCGGCAAGAAAGCCAAGGCCTATGTGGCGGAGCGCCAGGCGGCGTTCCCGATGGGGCTGAAGGGCCACCCGAGCTATCTGACCGACGAAATCGACGGGGTGACCTATTCGGCCACCGACCTCGGCATCGTGGTCGATGATGTGCCGCTGCCGCGCCCTCGCCCGACCTGGGCCCCGGCCGCCGTGGCTTCGGTCGCTGACTAAGCGGCCAAATCCTTCACGATCGCAAAGCGCATCACGTCAGCCTCGGCGCTGAAGTCGCACGCGTGCCCGTTCTGCTTGCAGAACAGCGGGATATCGATCTTCGCCATCGGGTCGGTGGCGAGCACGACGAACGAAGCGCCCGCCGCCAGTTGCGACAGGCGCTTTTCCATTTTCAGCACCGGCAGCGGGCATTTCAGCCCGCGGCAGTCGATGACTTCGATATCAGTCGTCAAGCACCAGCACCCAGTAGACGCCGTGTGTCGAGTTCGCGTCGTAGGCGACGCCGAGCCCAGCGCGCAGGGCCGTACGATCGGAGATCGCCGCCGCATCGGCCGGCACCGCACGCCAGCCCGAGAACACTTCGGCAAAGGTGGTGTAGCCGGCGCTGAGCCGCATCACGACCGCACCCGGCGGCAGCAGCGGCTGCGCACCGGTCTTGGCGTAGGCGGTGGCCGCCGCCTGCGCGGTGTTGTCGAGCACGGTGTCGCCGCGCACGTCGGCGGCGCCCTGCGAGCGGCGGAAATCGTTGAGCAGGAACAGCGCCTCGACCCGGTTGAGCTTGGCGCCCGGCTGGTTCATCGGCGCCGACAGGCCAGGGGACAGCTGGCCGCCGCCACCGCCCATCGAACAGGCGGCAAGGCCGGCAGCAAGCACTCCGGCAAGCGCGATACGAACGAGGGCGGCGTGACCCTTGATGAACATGGCGTCGGACTCCTTGCACGGCCGGGGAAATCCGGCATGGCCTACATGCAGTTGGTGGCCCCGATGAGATTCGAACTCATGGCCTCAGGATTAGGAATCCTGCGCTCTATCCTGCTGAGCTACGGGACCGCCGCTGCGGACATAGCAAAAGCAAGGCCCGGTGGGAACCCGTGGATGGGCGCTAAGCGCGTCCGGTCAAAATCTCGGTGAGCTTCTTGCCCGAGCTTTCGCGTTCGGAGAGGTCAAGGCCGGAGAGCAGGTCGACGAGGTGGCTGGTCATCAACTCCGACGCGTCAATCGGGCTGCGCTTGGCGATGGCGTCGACCAGCGCGTGATGGGCGTGGCTCTCGCAGATGGTGTCGCGCCGGCGCCAGTAGAGGGCGATGATCAGCGACGAGCGCGAGCAGAGGCCGCG
>JBKJMF010000410.1:0-5504 GCA_046596525.1 Devosia sp.
ACGGTTATACGGCATGTACCACTTGACCAGACTTTCATCGCCCTTCTTGAGGATCTTGGTTCCCCGATGCGAGCGAATATAGTCGGCGTCGTGGCTCATGAGCCGGTGCCGTTTGCCTGCGACGCCAGCCTTGACTCGGCCCGTTGCAGTCATCTTGAAGCGCTTCTTGGCGCCCGATTTAGTCTTCATCTTTGGCATTTTGCTGTCCTGGTTAGAGGCGGCTCGAAAGCCTGCATTCGGAACCGCCACGGCATGCCTTTGGGCCGGGCGACCCGTCGAAGAAGGCGGGTGTATAAGGGGAAAGCGGTGAACACGCAAGTGGAGTCAGCGCCGCTGTCATAGCCGCGTAATATCCCTTTGCATTGGCTGGTGGCAAGCGCCGGCAATAGGCGCGTTCCAGGAGCGTCCTATGACCGATCTGTTCGCGGCCAAACCGGCCAACCCTCAGCCGTTCTCGATCAACAAGTCCTACCTGCGCGGCGCCATCTGGCTGACGGCGCTCGCGGTGATTGTGTTGCTGCCCAAGCCGTCGGAGGCCGAGGAGTTGAGCGCGGCGGACCAGGCGATCAACAACGTGATGAGGGCCGGCCTCGCCACCGGCAAGGCGCCGACCGAATGGCTGGGCCCGACGCCGCATTTCGTCATGGTCGGCGCCTACAAGGACTACGCGTTCGACATCGAGGTGCCTGACCTGGCGGCTGCCGAGGATTTCGAGCTAAAGGCCAAGCGCGAATACCCGCCGGGCGAGGGCGGCAAGCTCATGTACATCGACTTCGAGGTCGCGGTGAACCTCACCACCGACGGCATCGAGCGCGGCTTCGAGTTCGAATTCGAGAACGCCGATTTCACCGGCCATCCACTGCCGTCGAGCTTCGCGCTGAAGGACGCCGAATTCCCTGAGGGGCTGTTCTCCAACATGGAGCTGCAGATCGAGTGGGAGTGGGTGGAAAAGAGCATCATCGTCAACGAGGAGCAGCGGATGGCACGCTCACGGTGGCGCTGGAAGAGGGCACGCCGGTCGCAGACGGCACCTCGCCCAATGGCCTTGTCGGCGGCTTCATCACCGGCACCTTCGAGGGCAAGCCGATCGCCATCTCCTTCACCGCCCCGGTGACCGAGGCGGAAATCGATGACTGACCGGTTCTTCCGTGCGCTTCTGGCGGTGGCATTCGTGCTGTTGGCTGCAGGCGTCGCTGATGCGCAGGAACCGCCGATCGCTTCGGTGACTGCGGTGCGCGAGACCGAGCCCGTCGACGTCGATCCCGACGATCCCGCGATCTGGATCAATCCGGCCGATCCGGCGCAGAGCCGGGTGATCGGCACCGACAAGGATTTTGGCCTCGTGGTCTTCGACCTCGACGGCAAGACGCTGCAGAAGCTGCCTGACGGGCGGCTCAACAATGTCGACCTCCGTACCGTGACGCTGGGCGGCAGCGAGGTGACGCTGGTCGCCGCGTCGCAGCGCGAGGACAATACCATCGTCTTCTACACCGTCGCCCCCGAAGGCACGCTGGCGCACGCGACGCCTTTCGCCTTCCCGGGCGCGCCGGCCGAGATCGATGACGATATCTACGGCATCGGCTTCTACCGCGATGCGGCCGGCGCCCTGTCGGTGGTGGCGAGCTTCAAGACCGGCGACGTCGTGCAATGGCGGGTTGGCGGCACTGCTAGCGCCCTCGAGCTGAGCTTTGCGCGGCAATGGAAGATTCCGAGCCAGCCGGAGGGCGTCGTCGCCGATGACCAGCTCGGCCTGCTCTATGTCGGCGAGGAAGACGGCGGCATCTGGCGCTTCGCCGCAGATCCGGCTGCCCCGACCGATGGTGTGTTGGTCGACAGAGTTGGTTCGGCCTGCCTGCCGGTGGACGATGTCGGGGGCATGGGTGTGTTCGCGACCGGCCCGGCAAGTGGCTGGCTGGTGGTTTCGGTGCAGGGCGTCAACCGCTACGCGCTCTATCCGCGCCAGCCGGATGCCGCGGGCGCGCAGCCCTGCCTCGGCAGCTTCGGTATCGCCACCGGCGCCACTGACCCGGTGGGCGAGACCGACGGGCTCGAGGTGACATCGACGCCGCTCGGTCCGGACTTTCCAGCCGGGCTCATGGTGGTGCAGGACGACCGAAACGAGGGGTTCAGCCGGAACTTCAAGTATGTGTCGTGGGCCGACGTGGAGCGGGCGCTGGCGCTGGTTCCCTAGGCGCGGTTCGCGGCGGCGAGTTCGCTCAACCCATCGATCAGGTGGGCGGCTTCGGTCTTCGAGAGACTCGCGAGCGCCTGCCGGTCGGCACGTGAAGCGGCAGCCGCGGCTTGCGGCAGCACCCCCTTCGCCCTGTCGCTGAGATAAAGCCCCTGCGCCCGGCCCTTGCCGATCGAGGCTTTCTCGATCCAGCCTTCGGCTTCGAGGCCGCTCAGGGTGCGGGCGACGCCAGGCTGCTCGAGGTCGAGCCGGGTGACCAGTTCGGCCTGGGTCAGGCCCTCGCGCTCGGCGATCTCGCTGAGGGCGGTGAACTGGGCGGGATGCAGGCCGAACGGCTCCAGCGTCTCGCGCAGATGGTTGGCGAGCCGCCGCGCCAGCTGGCTGGCGACGTGGAACAGGGTTTCCTTGTGGTCGAACACGGCCTCCTCCCCTTGCGGGAGCGCCATCATAACGTGTTCGGCTTAAGGCAAGCTTGCCAGTGTCAGCTGACGATCTCGGACCATGGCCGGCCGTTGCGGGCGGCCTCGGCGGCGAGCGCGATGGTGCGTTTTTGCGGGGCGGTGAGTTCGTCCGACACGATGTTGGCGGCGTTGGCTGGATCGAGCAGGGCGCGCGGCACCAGCAGGCGCTCGAAAAAGCCCAGCACGTGCCAAACATTGTCGGCAAGCGCCCCCACCGGGCGGCGGCGCAGTGCGGCCTGGGTCGCGAGCTCGAGATAATAGGACGGGAAATCCAATCCGTTCTGGTCGCGCCAGAGCTTGAGGATACGCACCTCTTCCTGCCGGCCGGCATCGTGGCTGTCGAGCACGTGCTGGTGGAGGTTGGTGGTGATCGCAGCGCTGCGCCGGGTCGAGTAGATCTCGTGGATGTCCGAGATCATCGACAGGCGCTTGGCCGGCAGCAGGTCGACGACGACATTGCCGACATTCAGCGCCAGCGTCACATCGCGGCGGATCGGCGCGAGGCCAAGGCGCTGGAACGCCGAGAACATCGACTCGTAGATTTCGGGAATGCGGCGCTGCGACTGGGCGTGGATCCACACCACGTAATCGAGGCCGATGCCGCTGCGGTTGGCCATGGATTTTTCGAAGCCGCCGCCCGGCGTCACATCCATGATGTGGCGGCTGCCCCAGGCGTTGCAGAGCGCTGCGATCTTGCCGTCGATACGCGTCGGGGGAGCCCCCGGCCCGCGATCGACTGCTTCACGCGCAAGGATATCACGCAGGTATTCGGACGCCGACACGGTACGCGCTGCCACACTCATGCGGGCATTTTACGATAATGCGGCGGATCGCGCCAGTATTGGACAAGGCGGCATGCGCAGGTGGTTAGCCGATACAGTTAATCGTGCTTGGACGACTGTATTTCGTGCGGCCGTCAGTCCTTGAGACCGCTGGCGACCGCCTCCATGAAGGCGCTCAACCGGCGCGGTACCAGCCGGCGCGACGGATAGACCAGATGGATCGGCAGCGTCATCGTCTGCCAATGCGGCAGAATCTCCACCAGTCGGCCGGACTGCAGCGGCTCGGTGACCAGGTCGACCGGCAGGTAGACGATGCCGGCACCCTCCAGTGCCGCGGCAAGCTGGGCCTCGCCATTGTCGATCTGCAGGCCGCCCTCGACCTCGGCGATGACCGAGGTGCCGCCCGGTCCGATGAAGGGCCAGCGGTTGCGCGGACTCATGTTGAGATTGAGGATGCAGCGGTGATCCCTAAGGTCCGCAGGCGTTGCCGGCTGTCCGGCGGCCGCGACATAGGTCGGCGAGGCGACGCAGCGGAAGCGATAGGTGCCGATGCGGCGCGCGATCATCGTCGAGGCCTGCAACTCGCCCACCCGGATCGCGACGTCAAAACCCTCGGCGATGAGGTCGGCGCGGCGATCGTTGAGGCTGAGCTCCACCGTGACTGCGGGATTGTCGGCGCAGAACTTGGCGATGATGCCAGCCAGACGATGGATGCCGAGCGTCGCGGGGCCGGTGGCGCGGATGCGGCCCGAGAGCATGCCGGGCTCGGTGCGGGTGAGGTCGTCGAGTTCGGCGACGGCCTCGAGCACGGCTTCGGCCTGGGCGAAAAAGCTCTCGCCGAGTTCGGTCAACCGCTGCGCCCGCGTGGTGCGCTCGATCAGCCGGGCGCCGTGGTGTTCCTCCAGCGCCTGGATGCGACGACCGACCATGGCGGGCGAGATCGACAGCAGCCGGGCCGCGCCGGCAAAGCTGCCCGACTTCACCGCCGCGACGAAGGTTTCGAGATTGCTGAGCTCGGCCATTCGATACCTCAATGCAAGAGTGAAGCGCTGATCAGGTCAATTCTATACTGGCGGGCGAGCCCATAGATAGGGGTCATCGCAATCGCAGCAGATGGAGTGCCTCAAATGACCACCGCAATTCTCGGCCTCGGCAATATGGGCAAGGGCCTCGCCAAGCGTCTCGCCGGCAAGACCGACCTCGTGCTCGGCGTTTCCAACCAGGCGGCCGTCGCCGAGTTCGCCAAGTCGGTCGGCGCCAGCGTCACCGACTACAAGAGCGCCGTGCTCGCCGCCGATACTGTCATCCTGGCGCTGCCCTATGGCGTGGCGCTCGAACTGGTGAAGACCCTGCCGCTCAACGGCAAGACCATCATCGACATCTCCAACCCGGTGAAGGCCGACTTCTCCGGCCTCTCCATCGGCCACACCACGTCGGCCGCCGAAGAGATCCAGGCTGCCGTACCCGGCGCCAAGGTGGTCAAGGGTTTCAACACCATCTTCGCCAGCGTCTTCGACACCCCGGCGGCGTCAACCACGAATGTCCCGGTGTTCCTCGCCGGCAATGACGCGGCGGCGGTCGATGCCGTGGCCGAACTGGTCAAGGCCGCGGGCTTTGCCGTCGAGAAGGTCGGCGGCCTCGATGGCGCCCGGCTGGTCGAGCCGGTCGGCATGCTGAACATCCGCTTCGGCTACGGCCTCGGCCAGGGTACCGGTATCGCTCCGGCCTGGCTGAAGCTCGCCGCTTAACCCGACGGTGCAGCAGACGAAGAAGGCCGGGGATCATCTCCGGCCTTTCTGTTTGCGCGCGCCGGCAAGTAATCTCGGTCCGGATGCGGGCGATGATTCCCGCTGGAGGCGACCTTGATGGCTGGGAACGGATTGGCGTCGCGGCTGCTGCTGGTGACGGCGGCGGCGCGGGCCAGCCATACGGCCGACGACAATCTCGGCATTGCGGCGAACTTCCTGCTGCTGCACGCGCCGGTGCTGATCGGGCTGAGCCTGATGGCATTCAACCGGGTGGCGGTGGTCGCTGGGGTGGTGCTGTTGGTTGGGTTGGTGCTGTTTGCCG
>JBKJMF010000592.1:0-6539 GCA_046596525.1 Devosia sp.
GGCGAGGAACGCCACCAGCTGCGAGATCGTCACGATCTCGGTGGTCGACCAGCCGGCATTCAGCAAAGTCTGCAGCGCTGCGGCACTGGAATCGCGCGGGCGGAACACCAGCAGGTGCGCATGCTCCAGCGCCGCGGATAGCCGCTCGCCAAGCACCCGGCGATTGCCCTCGGCCACGCGATGGCTGATGCCGGGCGCATTCTCGGCGCTCAGCGGCCCCTCGGGATAGCGGCCATAGGGGCCACTGGTCTCGCCCCGGCGCACTTCGTCGCCGATGGCGGCCACGAGGTTCGCCTCGGCCAAGGCCGCCAGCTGGCTGCCGTAGAACTTGGCCGTTTCGGCATCGCGATGCAGCCCGGCGACGAAGCTGGCCAGCGCAACGCGCTCGCTCAGCGACACTGTGCCCGGATCAGCCGGCGCGAACAGCGCCTCGTAGCTCTTCTGCGCATTGTCACGGGCTGTGGGGCGCCCATCGCGGACGATGTCGAGCGCGCTGCCGGGAATGCCGCCCACCAGCTGGTCGATGACGTCCTTGCTCTTGTCACTCATTTCGATGTCCTTTCGAGAGCTTCAGCGGACCACGCTCAGGCGTGGCGAATGCGGTTTGTCGGCCTTGGTCCAGCCGAGTTCCGGCGCGACCTTGTCGGCGATCAGTTCGATCGAGCGGAGCACCAGCTCGTGCGGCGCATCGACCGAATGCACCTGGAAGACGATGTCGGTGACCCGCGGCAGCGTGGTGTCGCGATGGAGGCTCTCGAGCACGTCGTCGACGGTGCCGACATGCGTGTCGGTGGCGGCGATCAGGTAATCGAGATCGTCGCTGTCGAAGCGGTGGCCACCCTTGGCGAGGCCGATGGCGGCCTTCTTCAAGCCAATCGCGGCGTAGCGGCGCGCTTCCTCGCGGTTGTCGGCGACGAACAGCGTGCGCGAGGCGACGATGCGCGGCGCGATCTCGCGCGGCAGGTGCTCGAAGTAGCCATCGATGATCGGGTGCTGGATATCGGGCAGCGTGGCCTTGGGGTTGTCGGCCGGCCGCGGCTGGGTGCGCGACAGCATCAACCCATCGCCGGCCTTGCCGGCGCGGATGCCGCCGGCCACCGAGAAGGTCGCCTGCCAGAACCGCTCGAGCAGATGCGGCGCTGCCGGATAGAGCTTGGTATCGCCGACGATCGGCGAGCCCGAAAGCGCGGTGCGGAAGGTTGCGAGGTGCTGCTCGTAGATGGCGGCCTTGTCCTTCACGTCATAGCCGAATGCCGTGAAAGAGTCCGGCGTGCCGCCCGAGCCGGTGCCGAGCTCCAGCCGGCCGCCCGACAGCAGGTCGAGCACCGCCGCATCCTCGGCGGCGCGGATGGCATTTTCCAGCGGCAGGGTGATGATGCCGGTGCCGAGCCGGACGCGCGAGGTGCGCGCCGCGACATAGGCGAGGAACACCAGCGGCGAGGGCAGCCCGCCCTCATCGCGATGGAAGTGGTGCTGCGCCACCCAGGCACTGTCGAAGCCATTGGCTTCGGCGTGAACGATCTGCGCCGAGGCATTGTGGTAGCGCTCGCCCGCGCCGGTGTCGTCAAGCAGCCGGGTGAAGAAGCCGAGGCGCTTGGGGATCGGGGTATCAGACATTGGCGTGGCTCCGTTTTCCGGGAATGGCGTCGATCAGTTCGCGTGTGTAGGGGCTCTGCGGATTGTGGAAGACCTGCTCCACCGGCCCGGTCTCGACCTGCTTGCCGTTCTGCAGCACCGACACGGTGTCAGAGATCTGCCGCACCACGGCGAGGTCGTGCGAGACGAACAGATAGGTGAGGCCGCGCTCGCGCTGCAGTTCGTCCAGCAGCTTCAGGATCTGCGCCTGCACGGTGACATCGAGGGCGGACACCGCCTCATCCAGCACCACGACTTCGGGGTCGAGCACCAGGGCGCGGGCGATGGCAACGCGCTGCCGCTGGCCGCCGGAAAGGGCGCGCGGGCGGCGCTTGCGCAGCGCTTCGGGGAGGCCAACCCGCTCCAGCAGGTCGTTGACCTTGGTGGCTCGCGCCGCAGTGTCCAGATGCCCGAAGTTGCGCAGTGGCTCCTCGACGATCGAGAACACCGTCTGGCGCGGATCGAGCGAGGAGAACGGGTTCTGGTAGACCAGTTGGATCTTCTGGCGGAACTGGCGCAGCGTCTCACCCTTCAGCGAGGCGATATCGGTGCCGGCAATGCTGATCCGCCCGGAGGTCGGACGGCCGAAGCCGACGACATCGCGAACCGTGGTGGTCTTCCCCGAGCCGGACTCGCCGACAATGGCGTGGGTGGTGCCGCGGCGCACGGCGAAGGAGATGTCGTCGACGGCGCGGAAGTTCTTCCGCCCAGCAACGTCGAAATCGTGCACCAACCGGTCGACCACAATGGCGTCGCTATCACCGGCACCGCGCCCATCGCGGAACGCCGCGACCGACAGCGACGGCGCGTCGGCGAGCAGTTGCCGGGCGTAGGCGCTCTGCGGCGCTGCGAGCAGCTCCCGCGCCGCGCCGGCTTCCTGGATGCGGCCGCCCTGCAGCACCACGATGCGGTCGGCCCGATCCGCCGCAACACCGAGATCGTGCGTCACCAGCAGCACCGCGGTGCCGGACTCGCGGCGCAGTTCGTCGATCAAATCAAGGATGCGGCGCTGCACCGTCACGTCCAGCGCGCTGGTCGGCTCGTCTGCGATGATCAGTTGCGGCTTCAACGCGATGGCGACGGCGATCAGCACGCGCTGCTTCATGCCGCCCGAAAGCTCGTGCGGGTACTGCCGGGCCCGCAGCTCCGGATCGGATAGCCCGACGCGCGCCAGCAACTCGATGACCCGCGCGGCAATCGCCTTGCTGTCGCGCTCGCCATGGATGCGAAGGATTTCGCCGACCTGCGCGCCAACCGTCTTCACCGGATTCAGCGAGCTGGTCGGGTCCTGTGGGATCAGGCTGATGTGCTTGCCGCGGATGGCGTCGAAGCGCTTGCCGGTCCAGCGGGCGATATCCTCGCCGTTGAGCCGGATCGCACCATGCTCGACGCGGCCGTTCTCGGGCAGCAGCCCGATCACCGCCTGCGCCGTGGTGGTCTTGCCCGAACCGGACTCGCCGACCAGCGCGACGACCTCGCCGGGTTCGACGGTGAAGCTGACGTCGTGCGTCACGCGCTGGTGCCGGTCGCCCTCCTTGTAGGCGACCGAGAGGTTCTCGACCGAGAGTAGCGGGGTGCTCATCGTCCGACCTTCCCCAGCGACTGGCTGATGCGGTTGGCCGACAGCACGACCAGCACGACGACGAGGCCCGGCGCGGTGGTCAGCCACCAGGCGGTCGAGATGTAGTTGCGGCCTTCGGCGATAAGCAGGCCCCATTCCGGCGTCGGCGGCGGCGCGCCATAGCCGAGGAAGCCGAGCGTGGAGATGGCGAGGATGGCTCCGCCGAACTGCAGCGCAGCCAGCGCCAGCACCGAAGTCAGCGAGTTCGGCAGCACATGCCGCCACAGCACCGAAAGGAAAGTGCCGCCGCTGCCGAACGCCGCTTCGACATATTCAGAGCGCCGCACCCGCACCACTTCGGAGCGCGACAGGCGCGCGAAGCCGGCGATCGAGGTGATGCCGACGGCGATGGCTGCGTTCACGGTGCCGAAGCCGAGGAGGATGATGATCGACAGCATGAGCAGCAGGCCGGGGATCGACAGCAGCACGTCGACGAGGCGCATCGCCGCTTCCTCGACGAGCCCGCCGACGGAGCCGGCGAACAGCCCGAGCGATGTGCCGACCACCAGCCCGACCAGCACCGCGACAAACGCGCCGGTCAACGAATGCACGGCGCCAAAGACGATGCGCGCGAACAGGTCGCGGCCCAGCGCGTCGGTGCCGAGGATATGCAGCCCGCTCGGCGCTTTCAGCTTCTCCACCGGCACGCCCTGCACCGGGTTGAAGCTGGTGAACAGCGACGGGGCCACGGCGAACAAAATCACCAGCGCAATGATCGCCCAGGCCAGTACCAGGCTCGGTGAGACACCGCGCAGCCGCTGCAGCAGGGCGCCATTCGTGGCGCTACGCGGCTTGGTGACGAGAAGGTCAGTGGATCCGACGCTGGTCATGCTGCTGCACCCTTCAGGCGACGGAGGCGGGGATCGAAAACGGGATAGAGCAGGTCGACGATGAGGTTCACGGCGACGAAGGCGAGGGCCGAGAACACCACGACCGCCTGGATCACCGAGGTGTCCTGGAAGCGCACCGAGCGCTCGGTCAGCCCGCCGATGCCGTTGAGGCCGAACACCGTCTCGGTGATCACGGCGCCCGCCAGCAGCTCGCCGAACAGGATGCCGGCGATGGTCAGCGTCGGCAGCAGCGCGTTCTTCACCACATGGCGCCACAGCACCCAGCTGGGCGAGGCGCCCTTGGCGCGGGCGACGCCGACGAAGGGCTGGGTCGAGACCTCGTCGATGTTGCGGATCAGGATCTGGGCCAGCGGCGCCGAGATCGGAATGGCGAGGGTGATCACCGGCAGGATCAGCCCTTCCCACTCGCCGGGATTGATCACCGAGATCCATTTCAGCCGGAACGAGAAGATCTGGATCAGCATGATGCCGAGCCAGAACACCGGCAGCGAGACGAACAGCGCCGGCACCGACTGGATCGCCGAGCGCAACCAGGCGAAGGGCGCCAGCGTGGCGAGGAAGGCCAGGGTCAGCGCGATGATCACCGCGAGGCTGAAACCGAGGCTCGCGAGCCGCGCCGTCGCCGGCAGGTTGGTCAGAAGTTCATGGGCGACCGGCACACTTCCGACCACCGAATAGCCGAAGCTACCGCTAAGAAAGTTGCCGAGCGCCAGGAGGTATTGCTGCCACAGCGGGCTATCGACGCCATAGGCCTCGCGCAGCGCCGCGATCTGGTCGGGGCCCAGCCCCAGCTCAGGGTTCTGGAACTTGATCAGGATCGCATCACCGGGCAGCGCCTGCAGCAGCAGGAACGAGACGGTGAAGGCGATCCAGAGGACGAGCAGCGCCTGCCCGATCCGGCCGATGATGTAGCGCGACATGGCGGCGCTCCAGAAAGAGGAAAGTCCCGGGCGATAGCGCCCGGGACGATTGGTCGGGATCAGTGGGCAGCGAGCCAGACGTTGTAGAAGCTCGGGCGGCCCACCGCCTCGAAGCCCAGCCCGTGCACGTAGGGCGCTGTGGCGAAGGCCTGCGGCTCCTCGAAGAACGGGATGATGTAGGCCTGATCGAGCACGTAGCCCTGGATCTCGCCGGCAATGGCGAGGCGCTTCTCGCGGTCGGTCTCGGAGGCGAGCCCTTCGAGCAGGCCGTTCAGCTTGTCGTCGACGAAGCTTTGAACCTTGTCGCTCGAGCCACCCTTCTGCAGCAGCCAGTCGCGGTTCTTGGGGTAGAAGCCGGACTTGATTACGTCGGGGTCGGCGCGCCCGACCATCGCCACTGAGACTGGGGTCTTCAGCGGGTCGAGCTGATCAAGCGTGCGGCTGCCGGCGTCACCGGCCAGCACGTTGAGCTTCACGCCAACCTGCGCCCACTGCTGGGCCACCAGCTGCAGCACGCCTTCGTTCTGCGGCTGCGGCAGCGACACGTAGGTGGTGAGTTCGAGCTTCTTGCCGTCCTTCTCGAGGGTGCCATCGGCGCCCGGGATCCAGCCGGCTTCGGCGAACAGCGCCTTGGCCTTTTCCTGGTCGAAGACCAGCTTGGCGGACTCGTCGACATAGCCGGCAGCGTGCTGTGAGATCACCGAGGTCGCCAGCGGGTAGTTGGCCGAGAACAGCGTGTCGACGATCTCCTGGCGATTGGTTGCCAGCGTCAGCGCCTGGCGTACCTTCAGGTCGGCGACCAACGGGTTGTCCGGCCGGAAGACGATCGAGTTGTTCACGCCGCGGGTGTTGGGCGCGAAAATCTCGTAGCCGGCGTCGTTCACCTGCGGCTCGTCATAGGCCTGGATCTGGCGGATGACATCGGCCTGGCCGGAGAGCAGGCCGCCGATGCGGACGCTGTCTTCAGGTGTGACGATGTACTTGATGCCATCGAGATAGGCGCGGCCCTGGTGCTCGAACTTGCCCGGGCCCCAGTTGTAGTCGGCGCGCGCCTTGAGGTTCAGTTCCTTGCCGAGCGTCTCGCTCTCGACCACGAACGGGCCCGAGCCGACGAGCTTGGTGGCGTCGCCGAGGGCGTCGAACGGCTGCGCCAGCGTCGCCACCGAGACGATACCCGAACCGATCACCGCGGTGCCCTGCAGGAAGCCGGGCGAGGGGCGCTTGAAGTGGAACTTGATCGTCAGGTCGTCGACGACTTCGGCGTGATCGTAATTGTTGATGACCTCGGAGACCGGGTACTTCAGGTCTTTGTTGCCGAGCCCGAAGGTGTCGTAGTTCAACGCCACGGCCTTGGCGTCGAGCGGCGTGCCGTCGGAGAACGTGATGCCCGGCTTCAGCTTGAAGGTGTACTCGGTCGCGGTGTCGTTGACCTCCCACGACTCGGCCAGCCACGGCTCGATTTCGAGCGTTTCCGGGTTCTGGTAGGCCAGCTTGTCAGTGATCTGGTTGAGC
>JBKJMF010000049.1:0-3128 GCA_046596525.1 Devosia sp.
GTTCTACTGCCAGCAGCGCGGGCTCTCGGAAGAGGAAGCCGTGGCGCTGATCGTCAACGGCTTCGTCCGCGACGTGCTGCAGCACCTGCCGATGGAGTTCATGGTCGAAACGCAGAAGCTGATTTCGATCTCGCTCGAGGGCAGCGTCGGCTGACCAACACCCACCCGCCGGTTGGCGCCAGTCGGCGACACCGGCCTACCTTTCTGGAGAATTGAAATGACGACCCCCATGCTCGAAATCCGCGACCTGCACGTCCGCATCGAGGAACGCGAGATTCTCAAAGGCGTGAACCTGACCGTCCCCAAGGGCGAGGTGCACGCGATCATGGGGCGCAATGGCTCGGGCAAATCGACGCTCAGCTATGTGCTGGCCGGCAAGGAAGACTATGAAGTCACCGGCGGCGAAGTGCTGCTCGATGGCGTCAACATCCTAGAGATGGAGCCGTCCGAGCGCGCCACGGCTGGCCTGTTCCTCGCCTTCCAGTACCCGATCGAGATCCCGGGCGTTGCCACCATGACCTTCCTCAAGGCAGCGCTGAATGCCAAGCGCAAGGCCAATGGCGAGGGCGAACTCTCCACCCCGGACTTCATGCGGGCGGTGAAGGAAGCCGGTGCGGCGCTGCATATCGACAGCGACATGCTGAAGCGCGCGCTCAATGTCGGCTTCTCCGGCGGCGAGAAGAAGCGCGCCGAGATCCTGCAGATGGCGCTGCTGAAGCCCAAGATGTGCATCCTCGACGAGACCGATTCCGGCCTCGACATCGACGCGCTGCAGGTGGTCTCGCATGGCGTCAACGCGCTTCGCGATCCCAACCGCTCGATGCTGGTGATCACCCACTATCAGCGCCTCCTGAACCACATCGTGCCTGATGTCGTGCACGTGTTTTCGGACGGCAAGGTGGTCGAGAGTGGCGGCAAGGAACTGGCGCTGGAACTCGAAGCCAAGGGCTATGCCGGCTTCGACGAAGCGGCGGCGTAAGGACTATGACCATGCATGTCCCTGTCCGGCTCGGGCCGGCTGAACTGAAGCTGATCGAGCAGCTGGGCGCCGTCGGCGCTGCCGCCGAGGCTGAGCGCCTGACTGGTGCCGGCCTGCCGACGCGGCGCGTCGAGGCCTACCACTATACCGACCTCAAGCAGCTGCTGCGCTCGGTTCCCGAACTGGCGGGCGCGGCGACCGAGGCGAGCGCTCCGGCGCTGCGCGTCGCCGGTGCCTATCAGCTGATGATCGCCAATGGCGTGGTGCAGGAGACCGGCACGGCGCCGGCCGGCGTCATCGTCGGCAAGTCGGCGGGCAGCGTGCTCGGTACGCGTGACGACATTGTTACGCGTCTCAACATGGCGCTGACCAAGGAATGCCTGACGCTCGACCTCGAAGGGTCGGTCGATCCGGTGATCCAGATCGACCGGCGTACCGAAGGCGCGGCCGGGCACTCGACCAGCGCGGCGAAGATCTTCGTCGCCGATGGCGGCACCGCGGTGATCCTCGAGACCTATTCGGGCAGCGACGAAGCGCACCTCGGCAACCACGCCACCTATCTGGCGCTGGGCAAGGGTGCCAAGGTGACCCACATCACGGTGAACCTGGCCGCCAAGACCGCGACGCACTTTGCCTCCAACGAGTACCACCTCGCCGAGGGCGCGCAGCTGCGCACGCTGATCATCAATGCCGGCGGTGCGCTGAGCCGGACGCAGCTGTTCCCGCGCTATGAAGGCGCAGGGGCGCATGCCGATGTCACCGGGCTCAACCTCGTGAGCGAGGGGCAGCACAGCGACATCACCATGGATGCGCTGCACGCGGTGCCGCACACGTCGTCGAAGCCGCTGTTCAAGTCGATTGCCCGTGGGCGGTCGAAGGCGGTGGTGCAGGGCCGGCTGGTGGTGGCGCGCGATGCGCAGAAGACCGACGCCAAACTGATGGCGCAGGGGCTGATGCTGTCGGACGAAGCGGAGATTCTCTGCAAGCCCGAGCTCGAGATCTATGCCGATGACGTGGTCTGCGGCCACGGCTCGACCTGCGGGCGGCTCGACGACGAGTCGCTGTTCTATCTGACGAGCCGCGGCATCGCGAAAGCCGAGGCCGAGACCATGCTGGTCCGCGCTTTCCTCGCCGAACTCGTCGACCCGATCGAGGACGAGGCGTTGAACGAGGCGCTGACCGCCGTGATCGAGGGATGGCTGGCAAAGGGCTAGTGGTTTTGCAAATGAGCTTCGACCTCGCCAAGATCCGCGCCGATTTCCCGATCCTCGAAGAGAAGATCCACGGGAACCGGCTGGTCTATCTCGATAGCGGTGCCTCGGCGCAGAAGCCGAACCAGGTGCTCGACCGGATGGATTGGGCGCACCGGCACGCCTACGCGAATGTGCATCGCGGGCTCCATACGCTCGCCAACCGGGCCACCGAGGCCTACGAGGGCGGGCGCGAGGCGGTGCGGCGGTTCGTCAATGCCAAGCGGCCGGAGGAGATCATCTTCACCCGCTCGGCGACTGAGGCGATCAACCTCGTCGCGGCGTCGTTCCTTGGTCCGCGCATAGGCGAGGGCGACGAGATCGTGCTGTCGATCATGGAGCACCATTCCAACGTGGTGCCTTGGCATTTCCACCGCGAACGCAAGGGTGCGGTGCTGAAGTGGGTCGACGTGCGCGACGATGGCAGCTTCGATCTCGACGCGTTCGAGGCGGCGCTGTCGCCGAAGACGCGGATGGTGGCGATCACGCACATGTCCAACGTTCTGGGCACGGTGACGCCGATCAAGGAAATCATCGAGATCGCGCATGCGCGGAAGATCCCGGTGCTGATCGATGGTAGCCAGGGGGCGGTGCATCTGAAGGTGGACGTGCAGGACCTCGGCGCCGATTTCTACGTGTTCACCGGCCACAAGCTTTACGGCCCGACCGGCATCGGCGTGCTGTACGGGCGCTATGACCTGCTCGCCGACATGCAGCCCTACCAGGGCGGCGGCGAGATGATCGACACCGTCACCCGCGACACCGTCACTTATAACGAGCCGCCTGCACGATCGGCGGCGTGCCAGCCTCGAACCGATGCGGCGGCTCGTTATAAGTGACGGTGTCGCGGGTGACGGTGTCGATCATCTCGCCGCCGCCCTGGTAGGGCTGCATGTCGG
>JBKJMF010000061.1:0-3308 GCA_046596525.1 Devosia sp.
CCAGATCGCCGCCGACACCACCGCCTGGACCCGTCGCCGCGAGGGTGCCGCGGCCCAGCTAGCCACCCTTGACGCCCGTACCGGCGAAGTCCGCGAGCAGATCGCCACGCTCGAAGCCTCGCCCGAGACCCTCGCCGAACGCCGCCGCCTACTCGACACCGAGATCGCCACAGCCCGCGAGGGCCACAAGGCAGCATCCGACGAATTGAATGTCGGCGAGAACCGCCATCGCGACGCCGACAAGGCGCAGCGGCTAGCGCACGACGCGCTGTCTGGCTTCCGCGCCGAACAGGCCCGCGTTGAGGAGCGTATCAAGGGCCTGATCGCGCAGCGCCACCAGATCGAGCGGCAGGTGCAGGAGACGCTCAACATCGAGGCGTCGCAGACCGCCCAGCTCGCCGGCATCAAGCCCGAGCATGCGCTACCGCCCGAAGCACAGGTCGAATCGCAGGTCGACCGGCTGAAGGCCGAGCGCGAGCGGCTGGGTGGGGTGAACCTCGGCGCCGAAAAGGAATCCGAGGAGGTTCGCGAAAAGCTCGACCTGATGGTCAAGGATCGTGACGACCTGATCGCTGCCATCGCCAAGCTGCGCGGCGGCATCCAGAGCCTCAATCGCGAGGGCCGCCAGCGCCTCAACGAAGCCTTCGAGAAGGTCAACACCCACTTCCAGGAGCTGTTCACCTCACTGTTCGGCGGCGGCACGGCCGAGCTGCAGTTCGTCGAGAGCGACGACCCGCTGGAGGCCGGGCTCGAGATCATCGCCCGCCCGCCTGGCAAGAAGCCGACCACCATGACGCTGCTGTCGGGCGGCGAGCAGGCGCTCACCGCCCTGTCGCTGATCTTTGCGGTGTTCCTGACCAATCCGGCGCCGATCTGCGTGCTCGACGAAGTCGATGCGCCGCTCGACGACGCCAATGTCGAGCGCTTCTGCAACCTGCTCGACATGATGACCGAGCGCACGGAAACCCGCTTCCTGGTGATCACCCACAACCCCATCACCATGGCCCGCGTCGACCGCCTGTTCGGGGTCACCATGGCCGAGCGCGGCGTCAGCCAGCTGGTCTCGGTGGACCTCAAGGGCGCCGAAGCGGCGGTACGGGTCGCGAGTTGATGCCCCATACTCGCCGCAATAGTGGCGGTGAGAGTCGCGATGACTCAATGTCACACCTGTGCAGGCCGAACAAAATGTGTGTGTTTTCAACCACTTAGATCGAAGTTCCCAGCCTTGACACTGCTGGGGGGCGCCACTATGTTGCCCGCGACTTCGAGGGGCTCCACTTCAATTTTCGGCCCGGAGGCGCAGGGGATAGCGGGATGGCACAGTCACGCAATACCAAGCGCCCCCCAAGTGGTGAAAAACCGGGGGCCCTGACTTCGGATCTGGCGGCGCGGATCAAGCGCGCGCAGGCCGAAGACTCGCTGGCTGGCGATGCCGAAGCGGCATCGGCGCAGCGGGGCATGACCGGAATGAGCCGTGGCTTGCGGCTTGGTTCGGAGTTTATTGCGGCCATCCTGGTCGGCGCGGGTATCGGATACCTGCTCGATCTGTGGCTGAAGACCAGTCCCTGGCTGATGCTGGTGATGTTAATGGTCGGCTTTGCAGCGGGCGTGCTCAACATGGTGCGCTCGACGGCGGAAATGAACCGGGCGAACCCGCCGCCCACGGCCACGATGCGCGTGCCGGACGACGAAGAAGACGAGTGAAGGCCTCGAGCCTAAAGGGAACAGCAGTTGGCCGATCCGAATAAAGTCGACCCGATCCACCAGTTCCAGATCACCGATCTCGTCTCCTTCGGTGAAGGCGGCGTTTCCTTCACCAACTCGGCGCTGTTCATGGCGCTGACGGTCGGCGTCATCGGCCTCTATCTCCTGCTCTCGACGCAGAAGCGCAGCCTGGTGCCGAACCGGGTGCAACTGGTTTCCGAGATGCTCTATGAGTTCGTCGCCAAGATGGTGACGGATGCCGCCGGCAAAGGCGGCATGCAGTTCTTCCCGTTCGTGTTCTCGCTGTTCATGTTCGTGCTCGTCGCCAACATGTTCGGCATGATCCCGTTCTTCTTCACCTTCACCAGCCACATCATCATCACCTTCGCCTTGGCCGCGCTGGTGTTCGCCGTGGTCATTATCTACGGGTTCTGGAAGAACGGCTTCAAGTTCCTCAAGCTGTTCGTGCCGTCGGGGATTCCGATCTACATCCTGCCGCTGGTGGTGCTGATCGAGTTCGTCTCGTTCCTGTCGCGGCCGATTTCGCTCTCGGTTCGTCTGTTCGCCAACATCCTCGCCGGTCACATCACCCTCAAAGTGTTCGCGGGCTTCATCGTGACGCTGGGCAGCCTCGGCGTCCTCGGCTGGCTCGGTGCGATCCTGCCGCTGGTGATGACCGTGGCGATCACGGCGCTCGAACTCCTCGTGGCGGCCCTGCAGGCCTATGTCTTTGCAGTGCTGACCTCGATGTACATCAATGATGCGATCCATCCCTCGCATTAAGGTTTCAACCCAATCGGCGTGCCGCTAACAGGCAGGCCAAAGCAGTTCTCAAAGGAGAGAGTTATGGAAGCTGAAGCAGCAAAGTTCATTGGTGCCGGTATCGCGGCCGTTGGTATGGCCGGCGCCGCCATTGGCGTGGGCAACATTTTCGGCAGCTTCCTGTCGGGTGCGCTCCGCAATCCGGCCGCGGCGCAGGGTCAGTTCTCGAACCTGATCTTCGGCTTTGCCGTGACCGAAGCTCTGGGCATCTTCTCGTTCCTTATCGCGCTCCTCCTCCTGTTCGCAGTCTGATTTCGCGACAGGCGGCGTAACGCCGACCACTGGAGCGTTTCCAGGAAAAGTTGCAGACTTTTCCGGTTCGGAAGCGCGACGGTAAATCGCCTTCGGGCTCCGGGTTTCGATCCGGGGCTTTAACGGCCGCAAAGGGTTTCGAGATGGCGGGTTCAGCCCAAAACATCATTGTCGTGGCGCAGGCAGAAGGTGGCGACGTCCTCCAGGAGGGCCAAGTCGTCTCTCCTGGTGAGGAACACGCCACTGAAGGCGAGGCTGCGGCAACGGATGCGCATGGCGCAACCGAGACACATGCCAGCACGGAGGCGCATTCGGAGGTGTTTCCGCCCTTCGATCCCGCGACCTTCGGCAGCCAGCTGCTCTGGCTCGCCATTACCTTCGGGGCGCTCTACCTGCTGATGAGCCGTGTGGCGCTGCCGCGCATCGGCTCCATCCTCGAGACGCGCCGTACGCGCATCGAGGGCGACCTCAAGGAAGCCGAACGGCTCCGCCAGGAGACCGAGAAGGCCGCCGCCGCCTATGAGGCAGCG
>JBKJMF010000265.1:0-3355 GCA_046596525.1 Devosia sp.
CCGGCCAACGAGGTGTTCGTCCAGACGCCGGAGGAGATGGCGGCGGTGGTGAAAGCCAATCCGTTTCCCGAGGTGGCGATAGAGCGACCGCACGAACTCGGGGTGTGCTCGTTCCACAAGACGCCGGACTGGGCTCCGGTGAAGCCATGGGGCGGACCTGAGCTGGTGGAAACCGTGGGCACGCATCTGGTGGTCGCCTACCCAGTGGGGATAAGCGGCTCGAAGCTCAAAGTCGAGAAGGCGCTGGACGCAAGGATGACGCAGCGCAACTGGACGGTGTTTGCGGCGCTTGCAGCAAAGGCCGCAGCGCTCGCCTGACGGCTGCTGACAGCATCTGTCAGCAGGCCTCGCGCATTGGTCTCCGCGTACCCAATGTGGAGACGACGACGCATGACCCCTTTCACTATCGCGATTGCCGACGCCGATATCGCTGACCTCAAGAGCCGGCTGCGACACGCTCGCTTTCCTGATGAAGTCGAGGATGCCGGCTGGGACTACGGCACCAGCCTGCCCTTCCTTCGCCGCTTCGTCGCCTACTGGGGCAATGAATTCGACTGGCGTGCCGCCGAGGCGCGACTCAACCGCTACCCGCAATTCACCGAGGTGGTCGATGGCGAGACGGTGCATTTCGTCCACGCACGCGGCAAGGGCTCCAACCCGGTACCGGTGCTCCTCACCAACGGCTGGCCGAGCAATTTCGTTGAGCTCTTGCCGCTGGTCGACCGGTTGACCACCGAGACTGATGGCGTGTCGTTCGACGTGATTATCCCCTCGCTGCCCGGCTACGGCTTTTCCAGCCGGCCCAGGCACAAGGGCATGAACATGACCCGGACAGCGCAGCTCTGGGCCAAGCTGATGGACCGGCTCGGCTACCCGCGCTTCCTCACCTCGGGCTCGGACCTCGGCACCGGCGCGATGCTGAGCCTCGTGCGGCACTATCCCGAACGGCTGCTCGGCGCACACTACTGCAACGTCTTCTCGGGCTATCCAAAGCCGGACGACCCGACGCCGGAGGAGGCCGAGTATTTTCAGAAGGTCGCCTATACCGGCTTCGCCGAGGGGGCCTATGCCCTGGTGCACGGCACCAAGCCGACGTCGCTGGCGGTTGGGCTCAACGATTCGCCCACCGGGCTCGCTTCGTGGATTCTTGAGAAATTCCACCGCTGGGGCGATACGGGCGGCGACATCGAGAGCGTCTTCCCGTTCGAAACGCTCGCGATGCTGCTGTCGGTTTACTGGTTCACCGAAACGATCGGCTCCTCGGTTCGGCTCTACAAGGAGGCCTTCGCCGATCACGAGATCATGTCGCCGATGCCGAAGCACGATGTGCCCCAGGGCGTGCTGGTGCCGGCCGACGTCGACCTGCCGGCGCCGCGCGCCTGGGGCGAAAGGAACCTGCAGAACCTGATCTACTGGAACGAGGCGCGGCAGGGCGGGCACTTCCCGGCGCTCGAAGTGCCCGACGTGCTGGCCGGGGATATTCGGGCATTCCATCGTGAGATCGGGCAACGGAGGGGGTAGTGTCCGCGGCATGGACAAGACCGAACGCCTGTTTTCCGTCATGGACGCGCTCCGCCGTCACCGCCGCCCGGTTACGACGGCGGCGCTGGCCGAGGAGCAGGGTGTGTCCGTCCGCACGCTCTATCGCGACGTGCAGACGCTTATCGGGCTCGGGGCTCCGATCGATGGCGAGGCCGGGGTGGGCTACATGCTGAGGCCCGGCTTTTTCCTGCCACCGCTGATGTTCACGCCCGAAGAGCTGGAGGCGCTGGTGCTGGGCGGGCGCTGGGTGCAGGCGCAACCGGACGCCGGGCTGGCCGGTGCGGCCAAGAACGCGCTGGCGAAGATCGCCACCGCCTCGCCCGACGACTTGCGCGACCGGATCAACGATACCGGGCTGTGGCCGGTGCTGATGCGCGGGCCACTGGAGCCGACCCCGGTGCTGGGGCTGGTGCGCGCCGCGATGCGCAACGAGAAGGCGCTGCATATCGGCTATGCCGACGAGAGCGGCAAGCAATCGGAACGCGACATCTGGCCGGTGCAGCTGGCTTATTACGAGGGCAAGCAGATCGTCGTCGGCTGGTGCTGCATGCGTGAGGCGTTCCGCAATTTCCGCACAGATCGGATTGTGAGTGCGAGCGAGACCGAGCAGCGCTACGGCCGCCGGCGGTTGCAGCTCGCCAAGGAATGGCGCGAGGAATGGGCCCGGCTGCATCCCGATTGGGCGAGCGAGAACCCGGCCTGAGACTTCACTATCACCGCCCACGCCGTGATCCCCGCGAAAGCGGGTTTTTCTTTGCCGCCTCACCGCAATCGAAGGCTCCCGCTTTCGCGGGAATGACCCGATGCGTGACGTGGCCAAAGGGTCGTAACGCTCCTGCCACGCCCTGTCAGCAGAGTGGCGCATGGTCCTTTTCAGACGCCGGGCCAAGGTAGCCGGCGCGGAAAGCAGGAGCCGAAAATGACCGATCTCGATCGCAGGAGCTTCTTGAAGGCCGTGGCTGCAGCGGCCGTTGTACCGGCGCTCGGCGCCTTTGTTTCCCATGCAACCGGAGCAGACGAAATGAACATCACCCCGTTCAAGATCAACGTATCTGAAGACGACATCGCCGACCTCAGGGAACGCCTGACGATGGCGCGCTGGCCGCATGCGACGACCACCGACTGGAGCCGCGGACAGCCGGTGGCGTTCATCAAGGAATTGGCCGACCAGTGGCTGAACAAGTTCGATTGGCGCGCCTGGGAAGCAAGGCTCAACAGCTATCCGCAGTTCCTCACCGAGATCGACGGGCAGACCATCCACTTCCTCCACATCAGATCGAAGGAGCCCAACGCCTTCCCGCTGATCCTGACGCATGGGTGGCCCTCGAGCGTGATCGAGTTCTTCGAGGTGATCGGGCCCCTGAGCGACCCGCGGGCGCATGGGCTCGACCCGACGCTGGCCTTCGATCTCGTCATCCCCTCGCTCCCCGGCTACGGCTGGTCGACGCTGCTCGCGGCACCCGGCTGGGATACGGCCAAGGTGGCGAAGACCTGGGATACGCTGATGAAGCGGCTCGGCTACAGCCGCTATGGCGCGCAGGGCGGCGATGTCGGCTCGCTGGTGGGCAAGGAGCTCGGCATCCTTGCGCCGGAAGGACTGGTGGGCACGCACCTGCAGCAGATTTTTGCCTTCGCGACCGGTGCGCCAGGCGAGATGGACAAGCTCTCGCAATTCGAAAAGGAAGGCTTTGCCAATCTCGACGGCTTCATGAAGTACAACGGCTACCAGGACATCCAGTCGAAGCGCCCGGGCACGCTGGGCTACGGTCTCGTCGACTCGCCTGTCGGGCAGCTCGCCTGGAATACCGAGCTG
>JBKJMF010000347.1:0-3642 GCA_046596525.1 Devosia sp.
GAGCGAATAAGCCGATACCGCCGTCGCACTGCGCGCATTTCGATGGATATCGATAAGGATCCGGCGCTTGCGGTTCTTCTCGCCGATCACCGTGACGAAGGTGTCGGGCGCCGTCTTTGCCAGCGCCGCCGCCATCTCGCCGGTCACCGCATGCACCTGCTTCCAGGTCTGCTTGGGATTGATCGGCAACACCACATGCAGGCCCTTGCCGCCAGAGGTCTTGACGAACGGCACGAGCCCCATTGCCTCCAGTTCGCCCCGGATATGAACAGCCGCCTCGACCACCTCGCGGAACTCGATCCCCTCGCCGGGGTCGAGGTCGAAGGTCACTCGGTCCGGCTTGTCGAGATGCGTCAGGTGGCTGCCCCAGGCGTGGAACTCGACCACCCCGAACTGCGCCAGGGCGAGATACCCCTTGGCGTCCTCGATCGTCAGGTATGTCTTGTCCTCCTCGTCGGAGTTCTGCGTCTCGAACACGTTAATGCTCGGCGGCATGCCTTTGAAGGCGTGCCGCTGGAAGAAGCAGTCCTTCGGCAGCCCGGTCGGGCAGCGGAACAGCGACACCGGCCGGTTGAACAGGTGCGGCAGCATGAAGTCGCCCACCGCCGCATAGTAGACCGCGATATCGAGCTTGGTCGGCCCGCTCTTTCCGAAAAGCCGCCGCGTCGGGTTGGTGATCGAGATCGAGGCGAGATCGGCATCGGTGATCAACCGCTGCCGCGGCGCCTCCGATGCCGTCAGCTCGGCCTCGATCAAACCCTTGAACACCGAGTGCCGCAGCAGGTTCTCAGTGGTGCGGTTGGCATAGTGCACCCGGCACCGCAGCACCGGCTGCACCCAGATGATGTCCTTGGGCGCACCCTCGAGCTTCAGGGTCGGATCCCGCAGCGGCTCCAGCCGCCGCAACAGCTGCGCCAGCATCGGCGCATCGAACCCGGTGCCACACTTGCCGCGGTATTCGAGCTCGCCATCCACGAACTCGGCCAGCGCCAGCGAGGCCAGCCCCCCGGCCGCCGCCGACACGGTATAACCTGCTATGACGAAGTCGCCGATCGGCTTCGACTTCACTTTCACCCAGGTCGACGTGCGACCCGACTGGTACTTCGCATCGGCCCGCTTCGAGACGATCCCCTCGAGCCCCAGCTCCGATGCCCGCTCGTACAGCGCGTCGCCGCTACCCTCGACATGGTCGCTGAGCTGGATCGCCGAGCGCCCGTTAATTTGTCCACCCAGCAGTTGTGCCAGCAACTGCTTGCGCTGCAGAATTTTAGCCCCGCGCAGGTCAAAACCATCCAGATAGAGCAGGTCGAAAGCATAGAAATGCAGCTTGCTCCCTGTCCCCTCCGACAACGCATCCTGCAGCGCCGAGAACCGCGAAATGCCCTTCTCGTCCAGCACCACGATCTCGCCGTCGATGATCGCCTGCTTGACCGGGAGCTTGGCGAATTCCTTCGGCAGGTCGCCATAGCGCTTGGTCCAGTCGATGCCGCTGCGGGTAATCAGCTGCACCTTGCCGTCTATGACATGGGCAATGGTCCGGTAGCCGTCGAACTTGATCTCGTGCACCCAGTGCGCCGCGTCCTCCTTGGGTGGATCGGTCGCGGCGGCGGCAAGTTGCGGCTCGACCTGCGCCGGCGGTGGCGCTTTCACCGCGCCCTCAACGACAGAAGGCTTAAGTGCCTTTACCGGCTTGGGTTTTACCGCCTCGAGCAGCTGCTCGGTGGTCATCCCCGACTTAACGCTTTCGGGCCGTTCGGCGAGGATATCCGTCTCGGTATCGACCGCCGGATCATGCTCCTTGAACAGCAGCCAGTTTTCCTTGTCGTTGTCACCGGGGCGGCCCTTGAGCTTGGTCAGCATCCAGCCGCCCTTGAGCTTTTCGCCCCACAGCCGGAACTTGAAGCCGCCCTTCCTGAGCCCCGCGTCGACGTCCTCCATCGGCGCCCAGTCGCCCGTATCCCAGACGATCATCGGCCCACCGCCATACTCGCCTTCCGGAATTACCCCTTCAAAATCAATGTACTCGATGGGGTGATCTTCGGTGTGCACGGCCAGCCGTTTGTCGGCTGGATTGAGCGAGGGCCCGCGTGGCACCGCCCAGCTGAGCAGCACGCCATCGTGCTCCAGCCGCAGGTCGTAGTGGTCGGCGGTGGCCGAGTGCTTATGCACGACGAAGCGGGTGCTGCCGGACGCGGTGGCACCGCCGGCGGGCTCCGTGGTTTTGGAGAAGTCGCGTTTCCCGCGGTAGCTGCGCAGCTTTGCTTCGGCCATGGCGCGAAGCTAGGTCGGCCCGAATGCGGCCGCAACCCCGATCTAGCCTCTGGATCGCCATGCCGATGAACGCATCCTGTCGGAGCGTTCAGTAATCGCTCTCGTAGAATACGCCGAAGCTCGAATCCCCGTCCGTGCCAGTCGAAACCTTGGCCTTGATATCATCGGTGACATCGAGATTGACGGTGACCCGCGAGTTGCCATCCGCCCCGGCCTGTACCCCGAGATAGATATTGTCCTGCAGGTACGCGCCCGCCTGTACGGCAAGGCTGCCATCCTCGTTGGTGACCACGTCGAGATCGTCGAGCCCGGCCTTGGCGCGCAGCGAGTCGACCAGCGAGCCGCCACCGCCGCCGGCAAGTTCCGCCGCTGCGCCCGCCAGTTTCGCCAGCTGGATCGGGGTCAGCTCGCCCATCGAGCGCTTGAACAGCAGCCGCGACAGCACCTCGTCTTCCGGCAGCACCGGGTTCGAGCTGAAGCCGATATCGAGATCGGAAACCCGGCCGGTGACATTGACGAACACCGTGATGCCGTCGCCTTCGGTGCGGGCCGTGAAATCGAGGAACGGGTCGAGGTCGCCGACCAGCGTCACCGAACCCTCCTCGAAGGTCACCCGCTGACCGAGGATGGCGAGCCGGCCGCGATTGAGCTGGAAGCCGCCGACCGGACGGATGTCGTTGACCGAGCCAGTGAGCCGCACCGAACCACCCACTTCCGCATCGAGCCCGCGTCCGCGGATGAATATCTGGTTCGGCGCGCTGACATTGACGTCGAGCTGCACCACCGATGGCCGCCGCTGCGGCATCGGCGCGCCAGAGGCTGTCACCGCGGCGCGCTTCAGCGTGCTCAGAACGGGCTTCGACGCGTTTATGTGCTTGGCGTCGATGATCGTGCCGGCCGCGCCGAGCGAGTCCGGGATCGTGATGTCGGCCTTCTCGATCCTCACGTTGCCCGACAGCATCGGGCTGGCATCGAGCCGGCCTTTCAGCGCCAAGTCGCCCGAAACCGTCGCGACGAACATGCTGCCGTCGGCATAGCGCGCCGAATTGAGCCGCACCGCAATATCCGCCGGATTGCCCGCCCCAAGCCCCACCGAACCGCCCACCGAAATCGAACCGCCGGTGGCGAGCCCCGCCGTCAGGCTGTCGATGTTAATGCGGTTGCCGGCAAGGCTGGCGCGCCCATTGATATCGACCAGCCGCAGGTTCAGCGCCGGGTCGATATAGCCCGAGCCGCTGGTCGAGACCGTGCCCGAAAACTGCGGTGACGTGAGGCTGCCGGTAACGCGCGCGTTGAGATTGGCGATGCCGCTGAGCTGCCCACCGCGATCGGCGACGAAGCGGTTGCCCAGCGCCAGCGGCGCCGAACCCC
>JBKJMF010000366.1:0-3763 GCA_046596525.1 Devosia sp.
CCGAAGATTGTCATTGCCGATCCGGAGCTTACGGTCGGCATGCCAACCTTCATCACCGTCGGGACCGGGTTCGATGCGCTGGCGCATTGCCTCGAGGCCTATTGCGCCAAGGGTTACCACCCGCTGGCCGATGGCATCGCGGTGGAGGGGGTACGGCTGGCGCTCGAGAACCTGCCCAAGGTGGTGGACAACCCCAACGATATCGAGGCACGCGGCCACCTGATGAGCGCGGCGGCGATGGGCGCGGCGGCGTTTCAGAAGGGGCTGGGCGCTATCCACTCGCTGAGCCATCCGGTCGGTTCGCTGTACGACACGCACCACGGCATGACCAATGCGGTGTTCATGCCCTATGTGCTGGCGGCCAATCGCGACGCGATCGAGGCGAAGATCGCCCGGCTCGCGGCTTATTGCGGGATGCAGCCGAACTTCGACTCGTTCCTCAGGTCCATCAACGGGCTGCGCTCGAAGCTCAATGTTCCCAACACGTTGCGGGACTTCAAGGTGAGCGGCGAGAAGCGGGAGTTGATCGCGGACATGGCGATTGTCGACCCGACGGCGGGCGGCAACCCGGTGGAGCTGACCAAGAAGCTGGCGCTGGAGATTTTTGACCGGGCGATGGACGGGCGGTTGTAGAACTGCCTGCACGCCACTCACCGGCCGTCATCCCGGCGAAAGCCGGGACCCAGTGCGCTGGGCTATCCTTCGCTTCGGCTTCTCCGACCTAGCCGTGAAGGACCGGATAGGACCGTACCTAACCAACCGTTCCAGCAGTGGGTCCCGGCTTTCGCCCGGATGACGGCCGGTGGGGCGGGTGACTATGAGGCTCGCCGCACAGTCTCTCTGGCGCCGTTTTCCAGTAGCGATTTCAGGTGGTTAATGACCGGTCCGGTGAATGCCGGATTAGTTGGCAGGTCGAAGCTGAAGACCTCTTGCACGGCGAATAAGCCCGCCGCGAGCTTGCCCGCATCACGCCCTACCCCGTCGGCGATCTGGCGTAGTCTTGCGGCGTGGGGATCCTTCACATCGATGGGCTGGCCCTTTTCGTCGATGCCGGTGACGTAGCGCATCCAGGCGGCTACGCCGAGGGCAAGCCTTTGGATTGGTTGGCCTTTTTCGAGGCGGTCGCGGATGGTGCCGAGGAGGCGTTGGGGGAGTTTCTGGGTGCCGTCCATGGCGATTTGCCAGGTGCGATGCTTCAGGGCTGGGTTCGCAAACCGTGCGAGGAGCTGGTCGCGGTAGGCTTCGAGGGTGGGGCGCGGCATGGGCAGGGTCGGCATTGCCTCTTCTGTCATAAGTCCATGAATTAGCTTATGAATTTCTGGATCGGCGATGGCTTCGTTGACGTATTGGTAGCCTGAGAGATAGCCGAGATAGGCCATGGTCGAGTGGCTGCCGTTGAGCATCCTCAGCTTCATCAGCTCGAACGGCTCGACGTCTTCGACCAGTTGCGCGCCGACCGTTTCGAAGGGCGGGCGGCCGGCGGGGAAGTCGTCCTCGATCACCCACTGGGTGAAGGGCTCGGTCATGATCGGCCAGGCGTCGTCGAGGCCGGTGATTTCAGCGACGATGTCGCGGTCGGCATCGGTGGTGGCGGGGACGATCCGATCGATCATGGTCGATGGAAAACTTACGGATTGGACGTAGTTCGTAAAGTCTGTGCCCCCTCCCCTCAGTTCGGCGAACCGGCGCACGATGCGGCCGGCGGTTTTGCCGTTCGAGGGCAGATTATCGCAGCTCATGACGGTGAAGGGGACAAGTCCGCGTTGCTGGCGGAGCTTGAGGGCCGCGGCGATGATGCCGGGGGCGCTGACGGGCTCGTCCGGATGGGCCAGGTCGTGGACAATGTCGGGGTGGTTTTCGTCGAGCTCGCCGGTCGAAGGATCGTGGCAATAGCCCTTCTCGGTAACGGTGAGCGAGACGATGCGGATCGCCGGATCGGCCATGGTTTCAATGAGTTGGGCGCGCTGCGTGTTGGCATCGAGCACATCGAGGATGGAGCCAATGATGCGCGGCTTGGTGCCCGAGGCGTCGCGGATGGCGAGGGTGTAGAGGAAATCCTGCGGCCGCAGCGCGTCGCGGGTATCGGGGCGGCGGAGCGAGGCGCCGATGATGCCCCAGCTGGGGTTTTGCGCCAGCAGATCATCGACATAGGCGGCCATGTGGGCGCGGTGGAAGGCGCCGATACCGAGGTGGACGATGCCCGGTGTGACAGTGGACCTGTCGTAGTTCATCGCGGGAATGCCACGGAGATGAACGGCGTCTGAATGGAGTTCGGACATGGACAGGCGTGGCATGTGGGACTCCCGCGTGTGTGGTCGCCCCCTCCACCGGCTTCGCCGGTCCCCCTCCCCCGCCGCGCGGGGGAGGATCAAGAAGGGGGTGCCCACCTCCATACAGAAGCTCACCTTTGACTGCCATACCAGGCGGTTGCGTGGGCAAAATATCCCCGGCATAAGCATCGGGCAGTTGAGGGGAAATAAGCGTGGCGAAGCGGTTCGTGAGCATCGGCGAGGCGATGATCGAGATGTCCGGTGGTGAGGAGGGCATGTACCGCCTCGGCTATGCCGGCGACACGCTGAACACCGCCTGGTACGCGCGGGCATTGCTCCCCGAGGGCTGGGAAGTCGACTATGTGACGGCGCTCGGCGACGACATGTACTCGGCCCAGATGCGGGCATTCATCGACAAGGCGGGCATCGGCACCGCGCGCATCCAGACCATCGAAGGGCGGCGGCCGGGGCTCTATATGATCCACCAAGAGAAGGGCGATCGGCACTTCACCTATTGGCGCGGGCAATCGGCGGCGAAGCTGCTGGCCGACGATGTCGAGGCGCTGGAGGCGGCGGTGGTGGGCGCCGACACGGTGTATTTCTCGGGGATTTCGATGGCGATCCTGGCGCCTCGGGCGCGAGGCAAGCTGATGCGGACGATCGTCAAGGCGCGGGACGCCGGGGCGACGGTGGTGTTCGATACGAATTTGCGGCCGGCGCTGTGGACTTCGCCGAAGATCATGGCTTCGACGCTGACGGCGGCGGCCTCGATCGCCGACATCGTGCTGCCGACCCATACGGACGAGGCGCCGGTGTTCGGCGATGTTTCGCCCGAGGCGACGGCGGAGCGCTATCTGGCGCTGGGGGCGCGCGAGGTGGTGGCCAAGGACGGCTCGAAGCCGGCTTTCGTCGCGACGGCGGACGGGGTGCGCCAATACGTGGCGGCGCCCAAGGCGGAGAAGGTGGTGGACGCGACCGGCGCCGGGGACTCGTTCAATGGCGGGTATCTCAACGGACGGGCGCGCGGGCTATCGCCGGTCGAGGCGGCGGAGCGGGCGCACCGGGTGGCCGGGGTGGTGATCGGGCATAAGGGGGCGCTGGTGGAGCCGGAGCTGGTGCGGGGGGTTTAGGTTGTCGGCCGACGCCGGACCACGCGAGAGCCGGACTATCAAGGACTGAGCCGGAGCAAGCAGCAAGTCTGCCCGGAGCATGGTCTAGTGCTCGCCAAGCGCAAGGTGTGGCATCCGATCCTCTATTGGGCGATGGTGGTTGTCACCTTCGGCACCCACGCACCGGATTATCCTTTCCGATGCACGACGTGCGGTAGGCTAACCACTCCGCCTAAGGACTGACGCTACGTGGCCCCGATGATCAGCCTCCCGCGAGCACGCCATGTTGCGTGCGCACCGCGGGCCGGGTGGTGATCGGGCACAAGGGGGCGCTGGTGGGGCCGAGCGGGGCGAATGTGGCAGGGTTCATGCCAAGGCTGAGCT
>JBKJMF010000387.1:0-6772 GCA_046596525.1 Devosia sp.
GCCCGCGCCAGCCGCACCGCCCGCTCGGCGATCGCGCCGGCATCATGCAACACGGCGCCGGGCTCCGACCGCGGCACCAACAGCCCATTCGGCTGATAGGCCCGGTCGGCATAAGCCTCGCGCACCACCGGATAGCCCAGCGCCTCGGCCACCTCGACCTGCGCACTGTCGTCGATCGCCAGCACCGCAAGCCCGGGCACCAGCCCCGTTACCGAGGCAAAGCACAGCGCCGCCACCGCCGGCTCCTCGGCAGCCATGTTGGCCAGCGCCCCGTGCAGCTTCACGTAGCGTACCGGGACCTCCTCCTCCTCGGCGAACTCCAGCAGCATGCGCACCTGCCCCCGCACCTGCTCGTCCAGTTCATCGGGCGGCAACAACAGCCGGCGCCGCCCGAAATACTCCCGATCGATGAAACCCGGATGCGCTCCCACCGCAACGCCGCGCGCCTTCGCCGCCCGCAAGGTCAGCCGCATCGTCGTCTCATCACCCGCGTGCCCACCACAGGCGATAGAGGCCGACGACACGATGTCGAGCAGCGCCGCATCCCCCGGCATGCCCTCCCCGACGTCGGCGTTGAGATCCAGTTCATTCACCGCTTCAGTCCTTCAGCATGCGCCACCGTCACCGGCTCGAACCGCACCTCGGTGCCCGGTCGCAACTGCGCGAAACGGTCGAAGTCGGCCGAGACCACGGTAGCAATCCGCGGATACCCCCCGGTCGGTTGATGATCGCGCATCAGCACGATCGGCGTGCCGTCGCCGAGAATCTGGATATCCCCCGGCACCACCGCATCGGAAACCAGCGACAATATCTTGGCATCGGCAAACACCCGCCCGCGATCGGTCAGCCGCACTCCCATCCGGTCGAGCTGTGGCGACACGGCGAAGCTTGCCGTAACGAAACGCTCACGCGTCACATTGTCGAAGCGATCGGCGTGGATGCCCCAGATGACCCGGATCGGGCCGTCTCGCGCCGGCGCAGGTGCCGGATGCTGCGATGGACGCCGGGGAGCCGCCGCACCGAACTCCAGAACATCCCGGGGCACCAGAGCCCGCCCCTCGTATCCGCCGATTCCCGCGATCGAACTGGTGGACCGGCTACCCATCACCACCGACACGTCGATCTCCCGATCGAACCGCAGATAGCCATAGTTTCCGGCGGCGCCCGGCTTGATGTCCACGACCTCTCCGTCCTTCAGCACTGCCCGCGACGGCCAGAGCTTCGCTGCCCCGTCGATACTCAGCTCGAACACCCCGCCGTCGCAGGCCATCGACACACCGCCGTCCACCGTAAAGCTCAGCCCCGCCGCTGTGAACTCGATCCCCGTCATCCCCGCCTCACCGAGCCAACCGCCGGCACGCTCGAACGCCCCGCGATCCATCGGCCCCGATGCGCTGATCCCATGACGCAGCAGTCCCGGCCGGCCCGCGTCCTGCAGCGTCACCAACGGCCCGGCGCGAAGAATGCGGATTGACGTCACAGCACAACCTCGAAGCGGATCGTGTCCCCCGCTGGCACCGCGGCCGGTGGCTCCGCGTTCGGATCGAAATTGCGGAACGCGGTGTGTCCGATCACATGCCACCCCGTCGGGATCGGCGTCGAGGTTATCGCCGTCTGCCCAGCCGCAAACAGCACCGTCCCCGCCGGCACTTGCCGCCGCACGACGCTGCGTCGCGGCACCACCAGGGCGTCCATATGCAGGCCGCAATAGAGAAACCCCGGCGCAAACCCGGTCGCCAGCACCCGCAGCGGCGCCGCGTTGTGCGCATCAACAAACTTGGCCGGCGACAGCTTCACCAGCCCTGCGACCTCATCGAGGTCCGCCCCGTCAAAGCTCACCGCAACGCGATGCTCCGCTCCAGCCGCAATCGCCCGGTCCGGCCCGGAAACCAGCAGCCGCACCTCCCCAGCCAGCCGATCGAAGGTGATCGCCGCCGGCTCATAGCGCAGCAGCACCGACACAAGGTTCGGCACCACCTCCACCACTCCCGGCACTGCCTCCGCTGCGACCCGTGCGGCAAAAGCGATGGCAGCCCGATTCGCCTCCTCCGACAGACTCTCGGCGAAGCGGATCAGCAGCGCACGGTCGCCCAATGGCAGCAGGGTTGGCCTGAGCGTATCGGTCATCTACTCGCGTCAGGCACCGCCGCCCGGACAACATGCCATCAGCAGTTCCCAACGGCTCGGCTTCGTCGGGACCGACAGCATGCCGTACGATAACGAGGCAACCCGATACGGGCTGGGTGGCGGCAAATAGCGCTGCGCCTCGGTACACGGATCGCAACTCGGCGGTGCCGGCGGCTTGTCGTTGCCACCATCGCCTCTAGCTCCCAGCGGCGAGAGCTCCAGCGGCACCCGGCTCGGGCCGCAATACTCGGCATGCGCGATGGAATCGAGCAGCAGCGAGAAACATCCGAGGAAATGCCCGAGACCGTCCTCCTGTGCCGAGGGCACGGAAACGGCCCGCGCGGGGCTCGAATAGATCAGCAACGCTGAGACGCAAACGACGCTGAGGCGCCAATACTGGTTCAGTGTCATCCGACGCCCTCTCCTGCCCATCAAGCGCCTTCGGCGCCCCCTAATAGCTAGCAAGAGCGGCCCCGCATGGCTATCGGTAAGCAAACAGAGTCTCCAGCTTTCGCGGGGCTTCCCACAGCCGCCGCGCGGAAGACGAAAGGTCCAACCATCGATGCCCATTCCGGGAACGTCCGTCATAGTCGAGGGCCACGCCATCGTCTCGGTCGACGGCATGATCGCCGCCGCCGATGGCAGCATGCCCCCGGCCCTGCACAGCGAGGCCGACTGGAGCATCTTCCAGGCTGCGCTGGATGTTGCCGCGCTGGTGGTCCTCGGCCGCCTCGGCCACACCCGTCACCCCAATCCCGGCCGCCGCCGCCTGGTGCTAACCCGCTCCGTCACCGACCTGCAGCTCGACGCGGACGATCCCCTCGCCACCCTGTGGAACCCCTCCGGCATGGAAATCGCCACCGTGCTCGAACGCCTAGCCATCGCCGAAGGCACCATCGCCGTCACCGGCGGTACCGGCACGTTCGACCACTTCATCCCGTTCTACGACCGCTTCGTGCTGTCGGAAGTTCGTGGCCTAACGCTGGACGATGGCGTCCCCTGCTTCACCAAAGGCCACCCGCGCTTCGTCCTTCCGGGCGCCGGCCTCGAGGCGCGGGACATGGAGGTGATCGACCGCGGCGTGGTGCAGACCCAGTGGGTCCGCCCTTGAGCAGCGACTAGCTCGGATCGTCGATGCGGAAGCCGACCTTCATCACTACCTGATACTGGGCGACTTTCCCCTCTGAGATGGAACCGCGAACCTGATCGACCTCGAACCATTCGAGGTTCCGTGTGGTCTTGTTGGCGCGCGCAATAGCGCCCTCGATGGCGTCGGTGATGGACACCGACGACGAGCCGACCAGATCGATCTTCTTGTAGGTGTGGTTTGGCATGTCTATCCCCTTCGGTTGAAGAATGGGCGATGAGCCTGGCGCCGCCGTCATGCAGGCGGGCAACTCAGGGCGCACCCTTTCGAGGGGCGTGTCAAGCCAATGGCGGGCACGGAGGGACGGGCGGAGACAGCACGAGAGCAGGAGCGGTCTGTTCCAGCCTGGCGCCCGGCTGTCGCTAGTTGTGCCGATAGCAGCGTGCTACGCTGCCGTCGTTCAATTGCTGGGGGCATAGATGAACAGGTTTATTTGCGTTGCACTAGTCTTCCTTATGGCGGCCACTCCTTCATTTGCATTTCAAATGACGGTGCACTCAAAGAATCCAAACATCCCAATCGTCGTTATAAACAAGCCACTGGGAGACGCAGTGCCGCTGAAGGCGATCACCAGGCCCTTCAATCGGCTTATCCCGACCAAACAGGGGCCAGATGTTTTCGCGTTTCACTGGTCCTATTGGGACAAGGTGTACGGCTATGCTTGGCTAAATGTAGACAAGAAGGGCCGAGGCACCGTTACCTTCCGTTATACGAACGGGGTGAGGTGGGATGCACAGGATCTGTGGGCGAGGCTGGACTTCCTAGATAGCAATAAGCGGGTCCTGCACAGCATCACGTCTCATTCCCGGGTGAAGACGGCCCTATTCGGCAACCGCGAAGTCGACCAGAGCTTCTCGGTACGGAAGGCCCCGGAATGGTGGCGGGTGGTCGCTGCGCTCAGGTTCCACTTCTGGCACGAGGAAATCCTGCCGCCTAAGCCGGCCCAAGTCTTCAGGTGCAACCGCGGCGAGTATCTATCGAACGGAGGCTTCTGTCTCTCTAAGCCGGGATTGGTGGAAGGTCTTCTTCCAGACCCCTGGGAGATGTTCAGGTGAGCGACTAGACCGCTCCGCGGCCCTGCTGACATTGTTGTGCGCGCGCAGATTTCTGGCCGGCACCGCGACCGGCATGAGCGTGCGGAGAACATCCGCATCTTGCCTCACTGTTTCGACAAATAGGCCGACGCTTGGCCGAAGAGATGCAACCGAAGCGCGGCCAACGCCAGGTCAATACAGGCCCTGAGGTTGCGGAGGTCGCGGCCGGCGAAGCGCAGCCCGAGGCCTAGCTCGCCGGGCAGCAGGCTGGCGGCGGCGTAGAGACCAGGGACGCCGGCGAGTTGCGCGGAGAGGCGAAGGGCCAGGGGCTCGAGCGCATTGGCGGACAGCGACGTAATCACGACCAGCGTGCCGAAGGCGGAATGCCGCCGGAGCCGGCTGGGCTCGAGGCCGGCGATCTGCATGCGATCTATCATCGCTGGATCTGCCCCGCCCCGGCGCAGGGTCATGGTTGACTCGAGTGACCTGAAGCTGCGGCCGGCGCCGGTAGGGTCGTGCACCGTGAATGCGTCCGAGACGATTGCTGTGCCGCCCGGTGCGCAATCGACATCGATCGTCTGGGTCAGTGCCGCGTCGGGGAACAGGATACGCGGCTCGGGCAGGTATTGCAGGATGCCACCCTCGGCAACGCGCAGGGTGATCGCTTCGTGGGTCACCAGTCCCGGTGGAGCGCGGTGCACCGCGGCGGCGCCCTGGGTCTTGAAATGCACCGCGGCGCCGCTGCCGACGCTGATGCGCTGCACCAGCCGATCCTCACCGAGGATGGCGCCACCGCTGGTCTGGACGATGGCGGTGAGCTGGTGGGCCGGCTCCGCATCGAGGAGGAACGTCCGAGTGAGGACGAACGGCCAGCTGAACAGGCGCCGGTCGAACACCGTTCGCTCGCCCCGGAGGGCAAAGCTCAGGTCCAGCTGCGCCGGTTGCTCGATGACCGTGTGCTTCACGCGCGAAACAGCACTTCGCGCTCGATGAGCGAGACCACCGCGTCGATCCCCTCGCCCTTCCGACAATTGGTCATCAGCACCGGGCGGTTGTCGCGCACCGCCAGCGCCTCCTTGTGCATGCGTTCGAGATCGACCCCGACATAGGGGGCGAGGTCGGTCTTGTTGATGACGAGGAGATCGGAGCGGATGACGCCTGGCCCGCGCTTCCGCGGAATGTCATCGCCACCGGCGACGTCGATGACGAACATCCAGAAATCGGTCAGGTCGCGCGAGAAAGTGGAGGCGAGATTGTCGCCGCCGCTCTCCAAGAGGATCAGTTCGACCCCGGGGAAGCGCCGCTCGAGCTCGTCGGCCGCCTCGATGTTGAGCGTCGGGTCCTCGCGGATCACCGTGTGCGGGCAAGCGCCGGCCTCCACCGCCGAAACCCGCGCCGGATCAATCAGGCCGGAGCGGCGGACGCGCTCGGCATCCTCGGCGGTGACGAGATCGTTGGTGATGACAGCGATATCGATGCCGCGAGCCATTAGCGCGGGGATCAGCCGCTCGACCATGGCCGTCTTGCCCGAGCCAACCGGGCCGCCGATGCCGACGCGGGCGGCGGCGATGCGTTTGGTGGCGGTGAGGGGACGCGCGAGCTGGTTCATCTGAGCATGTACCTGCGCATCAGCGGGACTTTCCTGGCCGGTTCGCACATCAGCAGCTTGCCGTCGGCGCGTACCTCGAAGGTCTGCGGATCGACCTCGATCCAGGGCAGCGCGTCATTGCGCAGCATGTGCTTTTTGCGCAAGTGCCGGACGGACTTGATTGGCAAAGTCGTCTTGCTCAGCCCCAGCCGGTCGGAGACGCCGGCATCGATCGCCAGCTTCGACATAAAGTTGAAGCTGACCTTTTGCTTGGCGAGACCCAGCCCGCCCCACATGCGTTTCTGCACCTGCGGCTCGGCCAAGCCGAGGCTGCCATTGCCATCCCCCATCGCCTGCCAGGTGATGGCGCCGTTCTTCATCACGATCCACGGCTTGACGCCGAACGAGGCACGAGGCCACAGCACCAGGTCGGCGATCTTGCCTACTTCGATCGAGCCGACATGGTCGTCGATGCCAACGGCGATGGCGGGGTTGATGGTGAGTTTGGCGATGTAGCGCTTGACCCGTTCGTTGTCGGCCCGCGCCGTGGTCTCCTCCGGCAGGCGCCCGATGCGCTCCTTCATCACCGAGGCGAGTTGCCAGCATTTGGCGACGTTCTCGGCGAGGCGGCCCATGCCCTGCGTGTCGGTGCCGAAGATCGAGATGGCACCCATATCGTGCAGGAAATCCTCGGCAGCGACGGTGCCGGCGCGGACGCGCGCCTCACCGAAGAGTAGGTCCTCAGGCGTGTTGTAGTTGAGGTTGTGCGCGATCATCGCCATCGGCAGCCCCTCCTCCATCGCATATTGCGTGTAGGGGTTGGTGGGGTTGGTCGAGGACGGGATGACGTTGTCGTAGGAGACGACCTTGAGCAGA
>JBKJMF010000414.1:0-7960 GCA_046596525.1 Devosia sp.
AACGACCCTGGCCTCAGCCGCGTCGCCGACATCGCCAAGGCGCATGCCATTTCAGAGTTGTTCCTGTTCAAGCTGATCAAGCCGCTGGTCGAAAACGGCCTGATCGAAACGGTGCGCGGCCGCCGCGGCGGCATCAAGCTCGGCCGTCCGGCCGATGAGATCACCCTGCTCGATACCATCAGGCTCACCGAGGAAAGCTTCTCGATGGCCGAGTGCTTCGAGGACGGTGACGTCACCTGCCCGCTGGCCGACAGTTGCGACGTCAACGCGGCGCTGCGCGAGGCGCTGGGGGCGTTCTTCAACGTGCTCGAGAGCTATACCATTGCCGATCTCGCCTCGAAGCGGCGCTCGCTGCGTGAGCGGCTCGGTCTCAATTTCGAAGACATGGAGCCGGTGCTGATCGCTCAGGCGGCGCACTGATCGTCCAAAACAGTAGCGGATGCCGGACCGACTCCAACCGTCCGGCATCCGCCTTTCGCTGCACACGCCCGACCCGAAGGGCGCTTGTCGTGCAGCGGAACCCAGTCTCTCTCCTGGGATGACCGGCAGGCGGCCAAAGGCCCGGACCCGTGGGCCATCGGACACCTGCGCGGTATTGCCCCGTCGCCCGAGGCAGCACGCTTTTGCCAAGCCGCAGTTGAACGGCTTCTGACCCCGGCTGTTAGCCGCGGTTCATTCATCTTTGTGGCAGGCGCCCCACGTCGCGTTGATCTCGCGGCCTTCACGTGCTCTATGCCGCCCGATCCCTCTAGACCCTGGACTCCCGATGGCCCCCGCGCCCATTCTGTTCCTGCAGCAAATCCGCCTGAGACTCGGTTCGACCGAACTGCTCGAGGGCGCCGAGCTGCAGCTGATGCCCGGCGAGAAGGTGGCGCTGGTTGGCCGCAACGGCTCCGGCAAGTCGACGCTGTTGAAGATCGCCGCCGGCGAGATCGAGGCTGATGGCGGGCGGCGGTTCCTACAGCCAGGCGCCACCATCCGCTACCTGCCGCAGGAGCCCGATCTCTCGGGTTATGCCGATGTGCTGAGCTATGTCGAAGCCGGCATGCAGGCGGGCGACGACCATTACCGCGCGACCTACCTGCTCAATGCGCTGGGACTCACCGGCACCGAGGAGCCGTCGCGGCTCTCGGGGGGCGAGGCCCGCCGAGCGGCGCTGGCCCGGGTGCTGGCTCCCGAGCCCGATATCATCCTCTTGGACGAGCCGACCAACCATCTCGACCTGCCGGCCATCGAATGGCTGGAGAACGAGTTGTCCTCGATCCGCTCGGCGCTGGTGATCATCAGCCACGACCGGCGCTTCCTCGCCGACCTCACCCGCTCGACCGTCTGGCTCGACCGCGGCACCACCCGCCGCCTCGACAAGGGCTTTGGCGGGTTCGAGGAATGGCGCGACCAGGTGCTGGAGGAGGAAGAGACCTCCCGGCACAAGCTCGACCGCCAGATCGTCCGCGAGGAGCATTGGCTGACCTACGGCGTCACCGCCCGTCGCAAGCGCAACGTTCGCCGGCTCGAGGGGCTGTTCAACCTCCGCCTGGAGCGGCGCGACTTGAAGCGCTCGGTCGGCGACGTCAGCATCTCCGTCGCCGTCGGCGAGACCACTGGCAAGATGGTGATGGAGGCCAAGGAGATTTCCAAGTCCTTCGGCGAGCGGGTCATCGTGCAGGACTTCTCGACCCGGGTGATCCGCGGCGACCGGCTCGGCATCATCGGCGCCAACGGGGCCGGCAAGACCACGCTGATCAAGCTGCTCACCGGCGTGCTGGAGCCCGACAGCGGCACGGTGCGGCTCGGCGCCAATCTCGAACTCGCCAGCCTCGACCAACGCCGCGCCTCGCTCTCCGCCGACATGACGCTGAAGGAAGCGGTGACCGGCGGCGGCTCTGACACCCTCATCATCAACGGCCAGCCCAAGCACTTCATGGGCTACCTCAAGGACTTCCTGTTCGGCCCCGAGCAGGCCGGCACCGCGGTCAGCAAGCTGTCGGGTGGCGAGCGCGGCCGGTTAGTGCTGGCGCGGGTCCTGGCGCTACCCTCGAACGTGCTGGTGCTCGACGAGCCGACCAACGACCTCGATCTCGAAACCCTCGACCTGCTGCAGGAAATGCTGACCGACTATCCCGGTACGGTAATCGTCGTCAGCCACGACCGTGACTTCCTTGACCGGGTAGCAACCTCGGTGATCGTCTCCGATGGCGGCGGCCAGTGGACCGAGTATCCGGGCGGATACTCCGACATGGTCACCCAGCGCGGCTATGGCGTCACCGCGCCAGCTAATGCCGGCAAGACCAAAGGCGGCAAGCAGGCGGCCCTGCCGCAGACCACCTCCCATCCGGTGAAGCAGAAGCTCAGCTTCAAGCAGAAGCACGCCCTCGAAACGCTGCCCAAGGAGATGAAAAAGCTCGAGGCAGAGATCGCCAGACTCAATGGCGTACTGGCCGACGGCAGCCTCTACGCCAAGAATCCGCAGAAATTCACCGACACCGGCAAGGCGCTGGAAAAGGCACAGGCTGCGCTCGCCAAGGCCGAGGACGAGTGGCTGACGCTGGAAGCGCTGCGTGAGACCATCGAGGGCTAGCTCGCCTTTCTATCGTCATTAGCCGATGGTCGACTCGACGGGACATTCGACGCGCGCTAGATACGCGTTGAAGCGATTCAATCCATCGAGGGAATTCCATGCAGTATCGTAAGCTCGGCAATAGCGGCGCCGTCGTCTCCGCCTTCACCCTTGGCACCATGACCTTCGGCGCCGAAGCCGACGAAACCACCTCGTTCCAGCTGATGGACGATTATGTCGCCGGTGGCGGCAACTTCCTCGATACCGCCGACGTCTACTCCGCGGGCAAGTCCGAAGAGATCGTCGGGCGCTGGCTGAAGGCGCGTCCCGAGGCGGCCAAGCAGGCGGTGGTGACCACCAAGGGCCGCTTCCCGATGGGGACCGGGCCGAACGATCTCGGCCTTTCGCGCCGGCATCTCGGGCAGGCGCTCGATGCGTCGCTGCGCCGGCTCGGGGTCGAGCAGATCGACCTCTACCAGATGCACGCCTTCGACGCGCTGACCCCGCTCGAGGAGACGCTGCGCTTCCTCGACGACTCGATCCGCAACGGCAAGATCGCCTATTACGGCTTCTCCAACTTCATCGGCTGGCAGCTGACCAAGGCGTCGTTCCTCGCCAAGATCGGCAACCTCGCCCCGCCGGTGACGCTGCAGCCGCAGTACAACCTGCTGGTCCGCGACATCGAGCACGAGATCGTGCCAGCGGCGCTCGATGCGCAGATTGGGCTCCTGCCGTGGTCGCCGCTCGGCGGTGGCTGGCTCTCGGGCAAGTACAAGCGCGACCAGCAGCCGACCGGCGCGACGCGCCTCGGCGAGAACCCCAACCGCGGCTCCGAATCGTACGGCCCGCGCAATGCGCAGGAGCGCACCTGGCGGATCATCGGCGCCCTGCAGGACGTGTCGGAGAGGCTGGGCGTATCGATGGCGCAGGTCGCCCTCGCCTGGCTCGCCGACCGCCCGGCCGTCACCTCGGTGATCCTCGGCGCCCGCACGCGCGAGCAGCTGGCGGACAACCTCGCCGCTGCAGGTTTGAAGCTCGATGCCGAGAACACGCAGAAGCTGACCGAAGCCAGCGCGCCGGAGATCGCCGACTACCCGTACGGCAAGGGCGGCACCAACCAGCGCAACCGCAAGATCGAGGGTGGCCGCTAGGCCGCCTTCCTCAGAACCAGATTGCCGGTTCGTGGAGGATCTGCAGGTTCTCCGCTGCCTCACCGTTGATACGGCGGAGCAGCAGTTCGCCCATCTGCTGGCCGGCCAGCGCCGTATCCTCGAAGATCGCGTCGACCTTGGGCCGCACTTGGCTGAAAATGCCCGAGGTCTGCTTCACCACCATCTGCACGTCCTTGCCGATCTGGCGGCCGGCGTCGGTGATGCCCGCCATGATCGACAGCGCCGCTGCGTCGCCGGTGCAGATAAAGCCGTCGGGCGCGTCGGGCTCGGCGATCCGGCGCATGGTGGCGAGGCGGATTTCGTCGGCGGTGTTGTCGAGCGTGGCGCCGTCGATGATCTCGTAGTCGAGGCCGGTTTCCCTGATCGCCGCCATGAAGCCGTCGCGCAGGTGATGGCCGAAGCTGAAGCGGTCGGGCGGCAGGATGATCGTCACCTTGCTGCAGCCCTTGGCCTTAAGCCGCATCACCGCGTGGTGGGCAAAGGCATAGTTATCGTAGTCGACGTAAGGGTGCGGCGAGGGGAAGGCCGTGCGGCCGTGCGAGACGAACGGGAAGTTTTCCTCCATCAGCAGCTTCACCCGGTCATCGTCCGGCTCGGTACGCGAGAAAATCACCCCGTCGGCCGCCTTGTTGCGGAGGATGTAAAGGATCGGGTCGAGCGGCGAGGCATTGGCGTAGGTCGGCGTGATGACGAGGTGATAGGGCGTGCCGCGCAGCGCCGCCGTCAGCCCCGAGACCATCGACTGGCCGAAGCCGAGGATTTCGTCGTGCGGATCGAGAATGAGCCCGATGACGTGCGTGCGCCCGGTCTTCAGCCGCAGCGCGGTACGATCGGGCACGTAGCCAACCTCGGCCGCGATCTTCTGCACCCGGACGCGGGTCTCCTCCGACAGCTCCGGCGCATTGTTGAGCGCCCGCGAAATCGTGGTGATCGCGAGGCCGGTCATTTCGGCAATGGTGCGCAGGGTAGGCTTACCGCCCGGCTTGATGACGCCGTCAACGCCAACTGGGCGACGACCTTTGGCGCGCTTGTCGTCGCGCGTTTCCGTATCGGCCAACGATGTCCTCCCTCGAGTGGATGGTGCCTTCTTGCGAGGCATGATGGGTGAGCAACGATGCTCCCCAGATCCGCTCAGGCGTAGCTCAACATGTTATGCAATCGATTTCAAGGCAGGAAGCCCAAGGCACATATCCGGTTGGCATACTTTGGTAGCAACCGTTGCGGCTTCCCTTCGAAGCCATCTTGCCTGCCGCTGCGTCGGGCGCCCTGGCGCGGCGCCATTGCGGCGACGGGCCCGGGGTTTTTCGTCCGATCAAATCTATCGGGCAGGAAATTTCACTTTGATACTAGCGGTTTGGAACGCGCCGGGCTGGCGAAGCAGCCGCTGTGCGCCTATCTTTCCGTCATCGTCGACGAACGCCGGATAGACCTGCGGCAGCCGACGCCGTATAAGCACCAGATGGCGGACTCAGCTTCGCCACAGAAAAGCTGCGGGCGACGAGCTACTCTCGCCCTCATTGGAATCACCCAGGCCGATGGCCGCCGGAAGGAGACGAAAATGCACATCGCAATTCGGACCACTCTCCAAACCGGGCTTATTGGTAAATGGGTAGATCGCTCCAACGGGTGTTACCGACCCCAACGAATGTGACCTCTGTCACCCATTCGTCTCACAGTTCAGGTAACACCCCGGCCGTCCCCAGAGACGTGCCGATGGAGGTCATTCCATGCAGCATGCCCCGTTCGAAAAGCCACACAGCGCCAAGCCCATAGCCGTCGATGTCGATGGCGAGCCGAAGGGTGTCCTGGTTGCACTCGATGCCGGTTTCCGCTTCCTCGCCGTCAAGTTCGACGCGTTCGGAGTGGATGGCCAGGTGTTCGAAACCATTGAAGCCGCCGAGGCGGCAGTACGCGACGCATTGCGTCCGCATGCCTGAAGGGTCCCGTTAGGGGCCCTTTAGGTTCCGGTTAGTGGCCCCTTAGGCCATGAACTTCTGCCAGTCCGACGCATAGGCCGCTGCGGCGGGATCACTTTCGATCAGCACCATCAGGTGCCCATCGGCAAGCGGCCGATCCATCCGCGCCAAGAGCGCCGCACCGATCGAGGTGCCGGTTGCGCTCCGCTTCACCGGCTCAACCGGACGCCCGGTCGCAGCTGCCAGCATCCGCAGGAACAGCGCGTTGCCCGCGAACGGACCCTCGACCACGGTGTGGTTCTCGGCGCCGGTCAATGTCAGGCATTCAGCCGTCATCATCGCCAGGTAGAATGAGGTGACGACATAAACCTCGTCATCGCTCAGTTGCTCACGTGGCTTGCTCCATTGCGCCTTTCGGCCGGGGAACGGGCCGGAGCCCTGCACCACTGACGGGGTGAGCGCGATGCGGTCGCGGAGTACCCGCTCGATCGTTTCGGCCGACGGCTCGCGGGGCGCGGTCAGCATCTCGAACTCGCGGCCGCCCATGAAGCGCGACGACGGCACCGGTCGTCCCATCGCATCGATATTGGCGAGGCAATCGCGGGCCGGATCGAGGTGATCGATATCGCCGCCGGGCGAGGCCACAATCACCCAGGTGCCGGTGGAAACGAGGCCGAACGGCGGCTCGCGCTCGAGCAGGTGCGGCAGCAGCGAGGCGTTGGAATCGTGGATGCCGGAATAGACCGGCAGCGGGCGCCTGAGGCCCAGTGCGGCGGTGACCTCGGGGAGGGTGACGCCGAGCACGTCGGAGGCGGGGCGGACTTCGGGGAATTTGTCGAGCCACCCCTCTTTCATCACCAGCGAGGAGTAGAGGTCGGTGGTGAAATCCCACAGGTCGGTGTGGCAGCCGAGCGAGGTGATCTCTTCGGCGACGATCCCGGTTAGGCGGAACGACCAGTACTGCGGGTAGGTCAGGATCCACCGGGTGCGGGCAAATTCCGCAGGAAAGGCGCGAGCTTGCCAGAACAGCTGGGCCCCGACATTGAGCCCACCCGGCAGCCGCGGGGTGAAGCTCTCGGAGAAATCCGGGCGAGCCCGGTCATACTCGGCCCAGAGCTGGTCGGGGCCGGCGAACTCGTAGTCGAGCACCGGCAAGGCCAGCTCGCCGTCGGCATCAATCAGCGCGGCGGAGGCGCCGTGGGTGGTGACGCTGAGGGCGTCGAAGGGGATTTCGGCGTTCAGTTCGCGCAACGCACCGATGACAAAGTTCCAGAGGCCGTCGATATCGAAATGCGGATACTTCCCATCGCGGAGCACGGAATTTGGCCGCTTGCGCACGGCGATCTCGGTGCGTGTGTCGAGATCGACGACAGCCACTTTCGCATTGGACTTGCCAATGTCGATGACCCCGACCTTGTGACAGGTCACTTGCGGACCATCCGATAGACGATGGGAAGGGCGATCACCACGATGAGAAGTAGTCCGATGAAAATCGACATGACGATTCCAGGGACATTCAAGAGCCCCAGGCCGAACGTTACAAGCCCCATGATGAAGGCGGCGATCACCACGCCGATGATCGAGCCGGCGCCGCCGAGGATGGAGACGCCACCCAGTACAACCATAGTGATGACTTCGAGTTCCCAGCCCTGGGCGATCGAGGGGCGGGTGGAGCCGAGGCGGCTGGTCAGCAGTACCGAGGCGATGCCGGCCATCAGCCCGGTCAGGCAGAACAGCACGAATTTTACGCGCTCGACGCGGACGCCGGAGAACTGCGCGGCGGTGGCATTGTTGCCGATGACGAAGATGCGCCGCCCGAAGCTCGTCCGGTGCAGCACCACATAGTAGAGCGCGGCCGCGGCGAGGAAGAGCACGAACTCGAACGACACCACCCACCAGACATAGCCCTGGCCGAAGAAGGCGAAGCTTTCCGGGTAGCCCTTGAAGGCCTGGTCGCCGAGAACAATGAAGCTGATGCCGCGGAACAGGCTCATCGTGCCGATGGTGACAACGATCGAGGGGAGCCCCAGCCGGGTGACGAGGAAACCGTTGAAGGCGCCGCAGATCAGCCCGGTGCCGATGCCGATGGCAACCAGCCCTGGTGTGTCGATGCCGAACTGCAGGGCGAAGCCCATCGCCGTCGAGGCCAGCGCGATGATCGCGGCGACCGACAGATCGATCTCGCCCGAGATGATCAGCAGCGCCATGGCGAGCGCGATCAGGGCCTTTTCGGTGAAGTTGAAGGTGAGGTCCGACAGCGACCAAGCGTCGAGGAAATAGGGCGACGACAGGCTGTTGGTGACGAAGATCGCCAC
>JBKJMF010000430.1:0-3980 GCA_046596525.1 Devosia sp.
GGCGATGGCCTTGCCAATCTGCTCGCGCGCTATCCGGAGGAAGCCGTCACCCACGGTGACATCACTCCGCGTCCACTGAAAACTCATAGAAACTCCCGCCGCCCCAGTGGCGTAACCTGAAGCTTACGTACGGCCGAGTGTCACAAACAAGTCATACGAGCGGGGCGGCACGGCGGTCGAGCAGCCGGTCGGCGCCGATGGTTATGACGTAGAGGACGACGAAACCGGCCAAAACGCCGAGGCCATTCAACACCACTTGCGGATAGCCGAGCTTGTCGGCGGCGAGGAAGTGGTACGGATACTCGTTCACCACCGCGCCGCGGGCCATGGCCCAGATCACGTAGATCGACGGGTAGATCAGCATCTTGGGCAGATCGGCCCATTTGAGCTTGCCGTGCGGCTGGAACAGCAGCCACCACAGCGCGTACAGCGTCGGATCGACGTAGTGCAGGATCCGGTCGGCGATGGTGAACCAGATGTCGAAGTCCGCCAGCCCGAACAGCAGGAAGTGATAGACGAGCATCACCAGCACCATGGCCCCGGCCATCATGCCGCGGACCCACGGCGCACGCCACCACTCGAGCCAGCGCCAGCTGACGAGGTCGGAGAGGTAGATCGCCGCCACCATCAGGTTGCTGAGGATGGTGAAGAAGGTGAAGTAGAAGATCAGCGCGCCGGCGAGGCTGTCGCCGTCGGCGAGGCGCGAATTCACCGTCAGGAAGACCTGGAAAACCAGTGCCCCGAAAGTGATGGCGAAGGCGACGATAGTCGCAACCCGCTTGACCGTCATGCCGGCTTCCCCCTGCGTGCCAACCGCTTGTCTGCGAACACCAGTATGACCGAAAAGATCGAAACCGCCAGCAGCAGCACCGCAACGCCGATGGCGACGGCACCATAGCCGAACTTGCCGGCATCGAGGATGTCGTAGGGATACTCACCGACCACGGCGCCGCGCAGCAGCACCCAGGCGACGTAACCGATGCCGGGCAGCAGCATCAGGCCGATATACTTGAAGCGCAGCACGCCGTGCGGCGCGAACAGTGCCCACCAAACGAGGTAGAGCACCGGCGCCACGTAGTGCAGCAGCCAGGTGGCGATCGCCAGCGCGCCCTGCATGTTCAGTGTCGGCGCCAGCATGAAGTGGTAGTAGAGCATCACCAGCGTGATGAAGGCGGCGGCCGAGGCCATGATCAACTGGCGGCGGAACCAGGCGAGCCAGCGCCAGCCGCTGATCACCGACGTATAGGTCAGCACCAGCCACAGGTTGGTCAGGTGGGTGAAGAAGGTCCAGAAGTAGATGAACGCGTCGGGCAGGCCGCGGGCGACCGGGTTGGTCGCCGATTGCACCATCACCGAGGGGAAGATTTCCCAGCCATCAATGGCCAGACCGAGGGCGCCGGCTGAAAGGCCGGCAAGGGCGAGCAAAGTCCGCAAAGCTATGACCTGGGCAATATGTCGATACCCAGGAGGATAGAGCGCGCTCGGCCCGGTCGCCAAGCGCGCCCAATAGGTTTTCCCGCTACTGCAGCAGCCACCAGTCGGCGCTCAGCCAGTCCTGCCCGATCGGTGTGTTTGCCAGTTCGCCGTTTTCGACATTGAGGTAGGTGTCGGCCTGCCAGACATTGCGGAAGCGCACATAGTAGCCGCCGCCGCTCGGCTCCATCTGCCACATCGCCGACTGCCACTCGGGCTGGATCGGCCCGACCTCGAGGGTGCCGTTCTCGACGTGCAGGTACTCGTCGGGCTCGAACACGCTGTGGATGCGGACATAGCCGCCCTCAACGGGATCAAGCGTCCAGCGGGCGCTGAGCCAGTCGAGCAGGATGGTCGTGCTACTGGGCTGGCCGGTCTCGTTGTTGAGGAACGTGCTGGCGATCCAGCGGTTGCCGATCCGCACTTGCTGCCCCAGGCCGCCGAGCTGGCCGCCCTTGGCGACGACGTTGAAGTTGAGCAGCAGGTTGACCGGCCGCAGGCCCTTCTGCTGGACGGTCACCGGAATGCTGGCCGGGCCCGGCGTCGCCATGTTGTCGTAGCAGTTGGCGCCGATGTTGGGGCCGGTGCAGGCGAAGACGAAGAAGCCCCAGCTGCGGGTGCTCTCCCAGTTGAACACATCCTCGGCGCCGTCGAGATCGACCACCTGGATGCCGTTGGCATGGTTGCCGAACTGGTCGAGCATGTTGGGCACCAGCACTTCGACCGGGTCGGCGGTGTTACGCCGGAAGCCGCTGATCAAGAGGTGACAGTTGAGGCTCGGTAGCGCTCCGATGACGATCTCTGTCGGGCAATCGACCGTGACCATCAGCGGCCCCTCCTGCGGCGGGGTGATGATCACCGGTGTCCCCGAGACACGGTAACGGTAGGTGACGCCATAGGAAAAATAGGCGCCGACCCTGAGCTCGACGATCGAGCCGTCGGAATACCCGCCCGAAGGCGTGACGTGCACGGAGATCGAGTTCGAGCGGCTCTCAGAACCGCCCGGTGCCGCGTCAGGGACCGAGACGTCGGCCCCTGCCGGGTCCTTGTCGAAGGTGAAGCCACCGGTGGGGCTGTTGATCCCGATACCTGCATAGATGCGCGATGGGTTGGCCTTGCCTTCGATGTTCAGATTGACAGTGAAGCCCGCGCTGTCGCTGGTCCGCGGCGGCGCCGACCAGGTCATGTCGGTGCTGTAGTCGCCATTTCCGGATTTGAGCGAGATGTGCCCATCCGAGACGCTCCAGGTCGGGTCGCTGTTCGGGTCCGGCACGATCTCGACGAGTTCGTAATAGGGACCTTCAGCTGTGGCGGGTGTGACGAGCGCAAGAAAAAGGGCGGCCAGGCCGCCCATCACCAGACCAACGATCAGACGAAGAACTGCGGCTATATCGGGCCGCGCCGTACGTGCGAGCCAAGCCATCGCGCCCTCCCGGGCCAGCGTCATGCCGCAACGCCAGAGTAGTCGCACCGAAGGGTAGGGCGATCAAGCCAGCACAGGTGACCTGAGCGCTAGTGCTTACGCGGCCTCCAGCAGTGCCGCGAACAGCCCGCGCCCATCGGTGCCGCCATGGGCGCTCTCGATGAGGTTCTCCGGGTGCGGCATCAGGCCGAGCACGTTCTTGTTCGCGTTGAACACGCCAGCAATGTCGTTGAGCGAGCCGTTCGGGTTGGTGCCCTCGGCATAGCGGAAAGCCACCTGGCCGTTGCCTTCGACGGCGGCGAGCGTTTCGGCGTCGGCAAAATAGTTGCCGTCGTGATGCGCCACCGGGCTGCGGATAACCTGGCCCTTGGCGTAGCCGCGGGTGAAAGCGGTGTCGGCGTTCTCGACTGAGAGCTTCACTTCGCGGCACACGAACTTCAGCGAGGCGTTGCGCATCAGCACGCCCGGCAGCAGCTGCGCCTCGGTGAGGATCTGGAAACCGTTGCAGACGCCAAGCACCTTCACGCCCTGTTCGGCGCGCTCGCGGATGGTCTGCATGAGCGGGGAGCGGGCGGCGATGGCGCCGGCGCGGAGGTAGTCGCCGTAGGAAAAGCCGCCAGGGATGACAATGAGGTCGACCTTGGGCAGGTCGGCATCCTGATGCCAGACGATCGCCGGGGCCTCGCCGCCGATCTTGGTGAGGGCAGCGATCATGTCGCGATCACGGTTGAGACCGGGGAACACGACGACAGCGGCTTTCATCGGCAGCTCCTGATGCGGGATGGCGATCCTTTGATGAGTCTTGGTGGCAAAAGCAAGGGCACACTCGATGCCCATCTCCCCCTTGGCGGGGGAGAAAGCGAAATCTTAGGTTTAGCGTCTTCGCTAAGCCTTAGATTTCGCAAGAGAGGGGGTGCGGAGCCACCGTGCCCGCCACGATCCCCTCTCTTGCGATCCCGCAAGGGGAGAGATGGCGGAGAGGCCGGTGGACGATCGCTACTCGGCCGGCTGCACTGCAGCGGGCTTGACGTAGCTGCGGCTGCCGGCCTCTCCGCCATCTCTCCCCTTGCGGGAGAGAAAGCGA
>JBKJMF010000580.1:0-3955 GCA_046596525.1 Devosia sp.
AGCCCGAACAGCTTCCGCAGCAGGTAGCCAGTCAGCGTGATGATCAGGATCAGCTCCACCACCATCGCCGCCAGCGTCACCGGCCACTGCACCATCAGCGCCAGCGAATCGCGCGCCACGCTGGCGCCCATCGAGAGACCGGTGAACACGAACGTCGCGTCGCGCAGCCAGTTCGGCAGCATCACCTTGGCGCCCATCAGCGCCGAAATCGCCACCGCCAATGCGCCGCCCATCAGCCACGCCGCCGGCAGGTTAAGCAGCGCCGCGACCCCGCCGCCAGCCGCCGAAATCAGCAATGTCAGCAGCGTCCGGCGGGCAATGACGCCAGCAGTGAGGGGGGCAGTCATGTGGCGGGAATCAAATCGAGGATGACTAGAAGCCTAACTATCCACGAGTCGCCCGCGTGGTGGAAGCGACAAGGCAGAGGGTGTGGCCGCCCCCTCCACCGGCTGCGCCGGTCCCCCTCACCCCGCTGCGCGGGGGAGGATCCGCTGTGGCACTGGCGGTGCGGGGGTCCTCACCCGCAAAGCGGGGGAGGGGGACCACGCAAAGCGTGGTGGAGGGGGCGGCAACACGCTCGATCGCTACGAGCGCGAAGCACCCTCGACCAGCTTGACGAAATAGCTCACCCCCACCGGGATGATCTCGTCGTTGAAGTCGTAGCTGTCCGAGTGCAGCTCCGGTCCCGGGCCATTGCCGAGGAAAATGTAGGCGCCCGGCCGCGCCAGCAACATGTAGGAGAAATCCTCGCCGCCCATCTTCGGGTCGGTATTGGCGTCGACGCGCTCCTCACCCACCACGGTCGCCGCGATCTTCGCCGCATAGGCCGCTGGCTCCACCGCGTTCTCGGTCACCGGATAGCCGCGCCGGTAGGTCACCTCGGCCTTGCCGCCAAACGTCTCGACGATGCCCTTGGTCACCGTCTTCAGCCGCTCTTCCATCAGGTCGCGCACTTCGGCGGTCAGCGAGCGCACCGTGCCGGTGAGCTTCACCGAGCGCGGGATGATGTTGAACGCCTCGCCGCCCTGCATCATCGTCACCGACAGCACCGCCGAGCGGATCGGGTCGATATCGCGCGACACGATCGTGTGCAGCGCCGTGATCAGCTGCGCCGTGATCATCACCGGATCGACGGTGTTCTGCGGCCAAGCCGCATGGCCGCCCTCGCCCTCGACTACGATCTGGAACTCGTCGCTCGCCGCCATCAGCCCACCGGGCCTCAGCGCAAACGTGCCAGCTGCGTGCCCGGGCATATTGTGCAGCCCGTAAACCTCCTCGACGCCGAAGCGGTCCATCACGCCTTCTTCGACCATGGCGCGCCCGCCGGCGCCGCCTTCTTCGGCCGGCTGGAAGATCAGCACCGCGTTGCCGTCGAAATTGCGGGTCTCGGCGAGGTATTTCGCCGCCCCGAGCAGGATCGCCGTGTGCCCGTCATGCCCGCAGGCATGCATGCGGCCCGGCGTCTGGCTCGCATAAGGCGCACCGGTCCGCTCGATAATCGGCAGCGCGTCCATGTCGGCGCGCAGCCCGATGGTCTTGCCCGGTCCGCGTCCCTTGATCACCCCGACCACGCCGGTTTTCGCGATGCCGGTCACCACTTCGTCGACGCCGAACGAGCGCAGCAACTCGGCAACTTTCCCCGATGTGCGGGGCAGGTCGTACTGAAGTTCGGGATGGGTATGGAAATCTCGGCGCCATCCGGCGACTTCGTCGGCGAATTCCGCGATGCGGTTGATAACGGGCATAAGGGAAACCTGAACGCTAGTAAGGCAACAATGTGCGGGGACGAGGGTAGGGGCGTCAACCCGCCGAAGGTACGATCTCTCTTCATCTCCCCCTCGGCGGGGGAGAAAGCGAAAACTTGGGCTTAGCGCAGCTAAGTCCCTAGTTTTCGCAAGAGAGGGGGTGCGGAGCCATCATGCCCTCCACGATCCCCTCTCTTGCGATTTCTAGGACTTAGCGAAGGGCTAAGCCCAAGAAATCGCTTTCTCTCCCGCAAGGGGAGAGATGAAGAGGCGCCGGGGCACGCCATTCTCCTAACCCCTCTCCCCGTAGTCAGAAATTCCCCGCCCGAACTTGCCCGCCACCGCCATATCTGCAAATACCCCGGCAACACCGGAGGAACCGATGAAAATCCTCGTTGCCGTCAAGCGCGTTGTCGATCACGCGGTGCGCGTCCGTGTCCGCCCCGATGGTTCGGGTGTCGAGACCGAGAACGTGCGCATGTCGATGAACCCGTTCGACAAGCACGCCGTCGAAGCCGCTGTGCAACTCGCCGAGGCCGGGCACGCGACGGAAATCGTCGTCGTCTCCATCGGGCCGAAGCAGAGCAACGACGTGATCCTCACCGCCCTCGCCATGGGTGCCCATCGCGGCATCCTGATCGAAGCCGATGGCCGCGTCGAAACCCTTGCCGTTGCGAAGCTCCTCAAGGCGGTGGTCGCCGAGGAGCAGCCCGACCTGGTGCTGCTCGGCAAGCAAGCCGTCGACGACGATTCCAACCAGGTCGGCCAGATGCTCGCGGGCCTCCTCGATTGGCCGCAGGCCACCTTCGCCTCGGAGATCAAGGTCGTGGGTGACGGCCTCGAAGTCACACGCGAGGTCGACTACGGCCGCGCCACCATCGGCGTCGCGCTGCCCGCTATCGTCACCGCCGATCTCCGCCTCAATACCCCGCGCAACGTCGCGCTGCCGATGGTGATGAAGGCTCGCCAGAAGCCGCTGGCGGTGCGCCCCGGCGCCGAGTTCGGCGTCGATCTCTCCCCGCGCCTGAAGCTCGAGAAGGTCAGTCCGCCCACGGAGCGTGTCGCCGGACGCAAGGTCGCTGATACTGCCCAGCTGATCGCCGCCATCAAGTCCGAATTGTCCGAGTTGGAGGCGCTCTGATGGCCGTACTGGTTCTCGCCGAACACGACCTCGGCAAACTCTCCGCCGCCACCGCCCGCATCGTCGCCGCCGCCGAAATGCTCGGACCGGTCGATCTGCTGGTGGCAGGGCAGGGCGTCTCCGCCGTCGCCGCCGAAGCTGCTAAGCTGGCCGGCGTGGAGAAGGTCCTCGTCGCCGACAGCGCCACGCTCGCCAGCCTCTCGCCCGAGGCCGTCGCCGCGCTGCTCGCCCGCCTTGCCGAGCCCTATACCCACATCGCCGCCGCCGCCGCTTCAACCGGCCGCGATGCCATCCCGCGGCTTGCGGCGAAGCTCGACCTGATGCCGGTCACCGATGTCGTCGCCATCCACGGCCCGACCCGCTTCGACCGACCGATCTATGCCGGCAACGCCATCGAGACGGTGTCGTCGGGGCAGACGAAGCACCTCCTCACCATCCGCGCCTCGGCCTTCCGTCCCGCTGCATCGGGCAACAACGCGCCGATCTCGTCAGTCGATGCCGACGTCGCCTCGGTCGCCCGCTTCATCGCCGCGCACCGCACCGAGAGCGACCTGCCGGACCTCTCGACCGCCCAGATCGTCGTTGCCGGCGGCGTCTCCTTCGGCTCGGCCGAAAAGTTCGCGCTCGTCTCCGATCTGGCGAAGGTGCTCGGCGCCGCCGTCGGCGCCACCCGCGCCGCGGTCGATGCCGGCTACGCACCCAACGACTGGCAGGTCGGCCAGACCGGCAAGATCATCGCCCCCGACCTCTACATCGCTATCGGCATCTCGGGGGCGCTCCAGCACCTGGCCGGCATCCAGGGCGCGAAGAAGATCGTAGCCATCAACAAGGACGCTGAGGCGCCGCTGATGAAGATCGCGGATATCGCGCTGGTGGGGGATCTGTTCGAGGTGGTGCCGCAGTTGATTGCGGGGCTGAAACGGTAGCGTCGCGCGCGTGGCGGCCCCTCACCCCAACCCTCTCCCCAGAGGGGCGAGGGGGCGATGGGCTCACCGGCCGTGCCACACGCGTCCCCTCGCCCCTCTGGGGAGAGGGCCAGGGTGAGGGGCGCCCCACGCACCCACCCACC
>JBKJMF010000015.1:0-10795 GCA_046596525.1 Devosia sp.
GCCCGCACCAACATCGCCATCAACGCCCTGCCGACACCCTTCGACGTGGTGATCCTCGGCATGGGCACCGACGGCGATGTTGGTGCGGGCAATGGCCGGATCGTCGGGCTCGTCGCCGCCGGAATAGAGCGGGACGAAATGCGCCGATGCGGCCGGGCCCTGCAGCAGCTTCTCGTTGACCAGCAGGGCATTCGAGCGGTTGCTGGTCTCGTCCACCCAGCGCTCATCGACGAGGGTGACAGTGACCTTCGACCAGTCGATATCCTTGCGCCGGCTGAGAACGGAGAAGAACCGGGTCGGAGTCGAGCCGCCGGAGACGGCGAGCACCGCGTGGCCGCGCGACTCGATGCCGTCGTTCAGGTGCTCGGCGACGGTTTCGGCAAGCGCCAGCGCCAGGTCTTCCTTGGTGCCGAAGCTGCGCCGGGTTGCGTTCAATGTCCGTCCTCGTGCCAGGTGCGGCCGTCGCGTTCGATCAGCGCGATGGCGCCGGTGGGGCCCCAGGTGCCGGCAGTATAGGTCTGCGGCGCGTCGCTTGCGAGGTCCCAGCCGCTGCGGATCGGATCGATCCACGTCCAGGCGGCCTCGAGCTCGTCGCGGCGCATGAACAGGGTCTGGCTGCCGCGGATGACGTCGAGCAGCAGGCGCTCGTAGGCTTCGGGCGTGCGCTCGGCGAAGGCCTCGGCGAAGCTCAGGTTGAGCGGCACTTCGCGCAGGCGCATGCCGCCGGGACCCGGGTCCTTGATCATCAGGAACAGTTTTACGCCCTCATCGGGCTGGATGCGGATGACGAGGCGGTTGGCGCGCGGGGCGCCTTCGGCATGATCGAAGATCGAATGCGGGATGTGGCGGAACTGGATGACGATCTCGGACGCGCGCGACGGCAGGCGCTTGCCGGTGCGGATGTAGAACGGCACGCCCGACCAGCGCCAGTTCTCGATCTCGGCCTTGACGGCGACAAAGGTCTCGGTGCGCGAGCCGCGCTTTTCCTGGGGCAGTTCGTCCTGGTAGCTGGCGACGGCCGAGCCATCGACGCTGCCGCCGCGGTACTGGCCGCGCACAGTGACGCGGCCGACGTCCGCGCCGGTGACGGGCTTGAGCGAGCGCAGCACCTTCAGCTTTTCGTCGCGCAGCGCATTGGCATCGTCGGAGGCCGGGGGCTCCATGGCGACGAGGCAGAGCAGCTGGATGATATGGTTCTGCACCATATCGCGCAGCGCGCCGGATTCGTCGTAGTAGCCGCGGGTGCCGGCACCGACCGATTCCGCCACGGTGATCTGCACGTGGTCGATATGGGCGGAGTTCCAGATCGGCTCGAACAGGATATTGGCGAAGCGCAGCGCCAACAGGTTCTGCACCGTCTCTTTGCCGAGGTAGTGATCGATGCGATAGACCTGATCTTCCTTGAAGATCTTCGACACTTCGTCGTTGATGGCCTTGGACGAGGCGAGGTCGTGGCCGAGCGGCTTTTCGATCACCACGCGGGCGTCGCGGCGATAGTAGCCCTTCTTGAGGATGTACTCGCAGGTCGGCCCGAACAGGTCGGGGGCGATGGCGAGGTAGAAGGCACGGACGACCTTGGGGTCGTCGCGCAGGTTGTTCGACAAATCGCCCCAATGCGCTTCGTCGGTGACATCGTTGGGGACATACGAGAAGCAACCGATGAAGCGGTCGATGGTCTTCTTGTCCTGATAGTCCTTCTCGACGAAGGCCTCGATCGACTCGCGGGCGAGCTTCTGGAACTCGGCATCGGTGAGCTTGGTGCGCGACACGCCGATGATGCGGCTGTGATCGTCGAACTGCCCATCCTTGAAGCGATGGTAGAGCGCCGGGATCAGCTTGCGCTTGGTGAGGTCGCCGGTGGCGCCGAACACTACATAGTCGAAGGGCTGGACCGGGATGATACGGCTGGACACGCTCTTCAGGCTCCTATCGAGATAGTTCATGGCTACTCAGGCGAAATTCTGCTTGGCGAGGATGACGGCGCCGTGCAGCGGCTCGTCGACGGGGCGGACGATGAAATCGCCGTGGCGCTCGATCATCAGCGGATAGAGACGGGTGCCGAAGCCACCGACGGCGGCCATGCGGGTGACGCCACGCGCCTTGAACCAGCGGACATAGGTGTCGATGTAGCCCAGCTCGAGCTCCATCAGTTCCCTGGCCACCGGGTCGCCCTGCTCATAATAGTCGAAGAACATCGGGATGAGGGCACCGAATTCGGCCGGGGCGCGACCGAGCAGCGTCGAGGGCGCACCGTCGCCGGCCGGCGCAGGGCCGCGCGGATCCTGCGGGAACGACCAATCCATCACCGTATCGATGCTGCCGCCGAGCTTGGCGACGACCGCTTCGGTGAGCGGCGAGCCGGGGACGAGGCCATCGGTGGCTTCGACCGAACGGCGCACCAGTTCGCGGCCGAGGATGGCGCCCGACATCTGGTCGCCGATCTGGAAGCCCCAGCCGCCGCACTGGTGGCGCTGGCCATTGACGATGGCCATGGCGGCCGAGCCGGTGCCGACAATGATCACCGCGCCATCTTCGCCGCCATGGGCGCCGGCGCGGGCGATATCGATGTCGTCGTAGACGCGAACGTTGGCGAAGGGCCAGGGGCGCTGTTCGAAGGCGGTGCGAGCCGACGGCAGGCGGCCGCCGGCCATGCCGAAGCAGGCATAGGTGTTGGCGGCTTCGGCGATATCGACGCCGGCCTTCTGGAACACCTCTTTGGTGCCCTCGGTGATGGAGCGATAGGCCGGCTCGCCGGCCTCGATCTGCAGGTTCGAGCGGCCGCCGGCAGCGTCGGCCAGAGTTTCGAGGTTCTCGTTGGCGAGGCGAATGCGGCAGTTGGTGCCACCACCATCCACCCCGAGATAGTACCTAGGCACGGAACGCGCACTCCTCGCGACAATGATTGGCTTCGTGCCAATGGTTGGCCTGCCGACCCAGGAGCCCCCCGAGTCCGGCGCGGACCTTAATGCCAAAGGTTTCTAGACGAAAGTAGAATAAGCAAATGAAAGCGAGAGGAAAGCGCGCTTGCCGCATGGCTCGCATGCGGACAAAGTTCCGCTCCGTTAGATCGAAAGCGCCGTAAGGCGCATTGCCCAAGCATTGGCAGAAGCTGAGGAGGCGGAAAATGGGGCATGTTCTGGTGCTGGGCGGCGCACGCTCGGGCAAGACCGGCTTTGCCGAGCGGCTGGCTATGCGGGCGGGAACGCGGCCGGCCTACCTCGCGACGGCCGAGGCGCTGGACGCCGAAATGCGCGACCGGGTACGCAGCCATCAGCAACAGCGAGCGCAGGTGTTCGCCACGATCGAAGAGCCGATCCGGCTGAGCGCAGCGATCGACAAGGCAGCCAAGGCGCATGACGTGATTCTGGTGGACTGCCTGACGCTGTGGATCACCAACCTGATCGTCGCCAACGAGAACGTGGCAGCGGCGGTGGATGAATTGCTGGCGACGCTGGTGGAGACGACCACGAGCCGGGTCATCCTGGTGTCGAACGAGGTGGGGCTGGGGATCGTGCCTGATAACGCGATGGCGCGGATGTTCCGCGATCTGGCCGGGGCAGCGCACCAGCGGATCGCAGAGATTTGCGACGATGCGTATTTCGTGGTGGCGGGGCTACCGATGGTGCTGAAGGGCAGTGCGCCGGAGGCGGAGGTGATGCTGCGGCGGGGGTATGAGGCTTGAGGGCGCTGACTGAAGCGGACGGCCCCCTCCCGGCCTCCCCCATGAAGGGGGAGGTGAAGAGTCGAGGCTGTGGCTTGATGGTGCCAAATACACCGGCGGGGCACCTCCCCCCTTGTGGGGGAGGTCGGGAGGGGGCCGTCTCACTCAGTCAACCCAACCGCCAAACCACCAGCGCAACCACCACCGTGACCGCCAACGTCACGTTCAACGTCATCGCGTAAAGCCGCAGCGAGCGGTCGATGTCGTCGGCATTCAGCTCAGCCCGCCCCTCGCCAAAACTCGGCAGATCGACCACTTCGCCATCATAACTACGCGGTCCGCCGAGGCGGAAGCCGAGGGCGCCGGCTGTGGCGGCTTCGGGCCAGCCGGCGTTGGGGCTTTGGTGCTTTTTCGCATCCCTCAGGGCGGTAGACCAGGCGGTCTCCGGGTGCGCGCCTTTGACGAAGAAGGCGGCGCCGGCGACCAGCAGGGCGGTTAGACGGGCGGGGATCAAGTTCAAGAGGTCGTCGAAGCGGGCGCTGGCCCAGCCGAACTCGAGGTGCCGCTCGGTCTTGTGGCCGATCATCGAGTCGGCGGTGTTCACCGCCTTGTAGAGCACGATGCCGGGAAGCCCGAGCAGCAGCAGCCAGAACAGCGGCGCGACGACCGCATCGGAAGTGGATTCGGCGAGCGACTCGATGGCGGCGCGGGCAACGCCGGGTTCGTCGAGCGACTGCGGATCGCGGCCGACGATGTGGCTGACCGCGGTGCGGCCTTCGGGGAGGCCGCGGCGGAGGGCTGCGGCGACAGTGCGGACGGCATCACCGAGGGCTTTTTGCGCAAGGAGCGTCGAGGCGAGGATGGCTTCGAGGATGAAGCAGAAGGGGATGAGGCGGCAGAGCCAGGCGACGTTGGCGGCGATCAGGCCGGTGACGGTTAGCAGGATGATGAGCGCGAGGACGCCCCTGCCGCGGCGATTGGCGTCACGGTTGAGGGTGAGATCGAGCAGCGAGATCAGCCTGCCGATCCACATCACCGGGTGGCCGATGCGCTTGACGAGGCTGTTCGGGTAGCCGGCGAGGCGCTCGATCAGCAGCGCGAGAGGGGCGAGGAGCACCTGCATCAGCGGGCGAGCTCCAGGAGGGCATCGAGATCGAGGTGCTGTTCGAGATGGGCCGCGAGGGCATCGAGGGTGGCGTCGATGGTGGCTTCGTAGGCGAGGCTGGAAGCAGCCGTTGCGGCGGGGCCGAGGAAGGCGCGGCGGAACGCGTCGGCGGCGAATAGGCCGTGGAGGTAGGTGCCCATCACAGTGCCATCGGCACTGACGGCGCCATCGGCGGTGTCGCCGATGCGGGCGAAGGGCCTCTCGAGGCCGGCGCCACGGGTGACGCCCATATGCATGTGGTAGCCGACGAGCGGGTCGCCGGTGAGGGCCGAGACGGCACGCTCGACGCGGAGTTCCTTGGTGGGGCCGAGGACGGTGTCGATGTCGAGCAGGTTCAGACCGGCCGAGGTGCCGACGCTGCCTTCGACGCCCTCGGGATCAAAGACGGTGTGGCCGAGCATCTGGAAGCCGGCGCAAAGGCCGAGGACGCGGGCGCCGGCCCGGTGGTGGGCGAGGATATCGATGTCCCAGCCATACTCGCGGAGAGCGGCGAGATCGCTGCGGGTGGCTTTCGAACCGGGGATGATGATCAGGTCGGCACAGGGGAGGGGGCGGCCGGGCTCGATGATTTCGAGACTGACGCCCGGCTCGAGGCGGAGCGGATCGAAATCGTCGAAGTTGGCGATGCGGGGGAGACGGGGCACGACGATGCGATAGGCGCCCTGCCCGGCGGCTCGCTTTTCCTCGAGGGCGAGGACGTCCTCGGCGGGAAGTTTGCCGGCGTCGGCGAAGAAGGGGACCGGACCGAGGCAGGGAACATTGGTGCGATTGGCAATGAATTGCTTGCCATCGTCAAACAATTCTGGATCGCCCTGGAACTTGTTGACCAGCGTCCCGACGATCAGCGCGGCGTCGGCCAGGTCGATCACTGCGAAGGTGCCGACGAGCGTGGCGATGACACCGCCGCGCTGGATATCGCCGATCAGGACCACCGGCTTATCGGCGGCGCGCGCGAAGCCAAAATTGGCGATGTCGCCCTGCCTGAGGTTCACCTCGGAAGCGCTGCCGGCACCCTCGACAAGGATCAGGTCGCTGTCCGCGGCCAGCTCTTCATGCGCGGCCAGCACCACTGGCAGAAGTTCATGTCTTTTCGACCAATAGTCTCGCGCTTTGTATGATCCAACACGCTGCCCACGCACGATAAGCTGCGACCCGGTTTCATGCTCGGGCTTCAGTAGCACCGGGTTCATCGCGGTGACCGGCTCGCGGCGGGCGGCGCGGGCCTGCAGCGCCTGGGCCCGGCCGATTTCGCCGCCATCGGCGGTGACGGCGGCATTGTTCGACATGTTCTGCGGCTTGAACGGCGCGACCCGCAGGCCACGATTTGCGTAGGCGCGGCAAAGCCCTGCCACCAGCAACGACTTGCCGACGTCGGAACCGGTACCCATGAACATGAGGGATTTCGCCATGGTGCCGTTCTAGCGGGTGACGCTGTGATCCGATAGGGAGGAAGGATGCGCACCATCCTCGTCATCGGCATCGGGGCCGGCAACCCGGACTACCTCACGCTCCAGGCGGTCAACGCGATGAACCGGGCGGAAGTGTTCTTCATGCCCGACAAGGGCGAGGAGAAGGCTGGGCTGAACGCGATCCGGCTGGGGATGCTGGAGCGGTTCGTGGCTAAGCCGCGCTATCGGCTGGTGGATTTCGCCATTCCGGCGCGACGGCGGGCGGAGACGCCGGACTATCGCGACAGTGTCGACGAGTGGCGCGGGAAGCTGGAGGCGGCATACGTGCGGATGTTCGCCGAGCTGCCGGAGGACGGGGTTGGGGCGTTCCTCGTGTGGGGTGACCCGACGCTCTATGACGGGACGCTGCGGATTCTGAAGGACATGCAGGCGGCCGGTTGGGAGATTGCGATCGAGGTGATCCCCGGGATTTCGGCGCCGCAGGCACTGGCGGCGCTGCATCAGGTGACGCTGAACCGGGTGGGCGAGGCGGTGACCATCACTACCGGACGGCGGGTGGGTGAAGGCGAGGCGGACGGGCTGAGCAGTGCCGTGGTGATGCTCGACAATCACCAGGTGTTCCGGCGGTTTGCCGGGGAAGAGGCGGAGATTTTCTGGGGCGCTTATCTGGGGACCGACGAGGAGATTCTCGTGACCGGGAAGGTGGGCGAGGTGATGGACGAGATCGACGCGAAGCGGCGCGAGGCGCAGGCGCGCAACGGGTGGATCATGGATACGTATATGATCCGGAAGCCCGAGCGGGGCTAGGTCGCCTGACGTTCTTGCCTCCTCCTCCCGAGGAAAGGGTTTCGGTATGACCCCACCCCAGACGGCGCAGTCACTCACTTTCTTATAAGGCCGATAGGTAGCTGTGCCTTATAAGGAAGCTGCGGACAGGTCGAGCCGGGTGGATGGTTTGGGCTGGGTCGGGTCGGGTCGGGTCGGGGTGGTCGGGGGAGGGTTTGCCGGGTCAGGGTTTGTCGGGTCAGGCGACATCGATCACGTGGGCGTAGGAGCCCATGATGCGGCCGTGGATGAGGCCCATCGGTGGAAGCTCTTCGCCCAGCGCGTCGGCGGCTGCGAAGAGCGGCGTGCCGTGGGTCTTGCGGGCTGAGGAATAGTGGAACTCGTGGCCGGTGAGCTGCGCCGGGAATGGCAGCGGGCTGTGATGCGTGAGGCGGCGATATCCGAGGACACGCTTGGGGCGGTCGATGCGGGTCTCGTGCGGGAGCAGGCCGGACATCGGGTGGGTGACGCCGGTCTTGTCGGTGAGGGTGGCGCCGAGCACCATGAAGCCCCCGCACTCTCCATAGATGAGCGCTGACTTTTCGGCATTGGCGCGCAGACCGCGCATGAAATTCTGGGCGGTGGCGAGGCGCGCGGCGTGCAGCTCCGGATAGCCGCCGGGGAGGAAGACAGCGTCGGCGGTGGGATCGGGGGATTCGTCGGCGAGCGGGGAGAAGAAGCTGATTGTGGCGCCGGCGGTGCGCCAGTCGGCGAGCCAGTGGGGGTAGAGGAAGGCGAAGGCGTCGTCGCGGGCGATGGCTATGTGTTGGCCCAGGGGGGGCAACAACCTTGGCATCGCGCGTGGGGCTCTCCCCCTCCCAACCTCCCCCGCGAGGGGGGAGGTGTCGGCCGGTGCGAGTGGGGACGACAGGGATAGCAACCGGTTGAGATCGATGTAGTCCTCCATCGCTTCGGCGGCAGAGGCGACGACTTTGTCGAAGTTCGCGATCTCGTCGGGGAGGACGAGGCCGAGGTGGCGGTCGGGGAGGCCGAGGGCTTCGCGCTTGGGGATGACGCCGAGCAGGGGGAGGTCGATGGCGGTGAGTGCGGCGCGGAGCATGGCTTCGTGGCGGGTGGAGGCGGCGCGGTTGACGATGAGGCCGGCGACTTTCACGTCGGGGCGCCAGGTGGCGAAGCCGTGGGCGAGCGCGGCGATAGACTGGGATTGGCGTTCGGCATCGAGGACGAGGATGACCGGGAGGCCGAGGGTGGCGGCGAGGTCGGCGGTGGAACCGCGGCCGTCGGCGGCACCATCGAACAGGCCCATGACGCCCTCGACGAGGAGGAGATCGGCATCGACTGCGTGGGCGCTCGCGAGGCCGCGAAGACGGTCTGCAGACATGGCCCAGGGGTCGAGATTGAGCGCGGCGCGGCCGGCGGCGCGACTTAGGATGGTGGTGTCGATGTAGTCCGGGCCGGTCTTGGCGGGGGCGGTGCTTAGCCCGCGCGCGCTGAGGGCGGCGAGCAGGCCCAGGGTGATGGTGGTCTTGCCGGAGCCGGAGCGTGGGGCGGCGATGACAAGGCCGTTCATGCACCACCTGCAAGATTATGCTGCAAAATCTTGGGACTAGCGGTTAAGATAAGGTTAGCGCAGCAAGACCGGGGGGTACGGGCGGCGCTACGGCGGGCCAACCGCGCGCCGGACTTGGGGAATAGACGATGAAGATCCTGATCCTTGGGGGGACAGAGGAAGCGCGGCAACTTGCCGGGCAACTGACCAAGATGGGCCATGACGTCACCACGTCGCTCGCCGGCCGGACCAGCGATCCGCTGCTGCCTGCCGGGGCGCTGCGGGTGGGCGGGTTTGGCGGTGGCGACGGGATGGGTAATTACATCATCACCGAGCGCTATGACCGGCTGGTGGATGCGACGCATCCCTATGCCGAGGAGATCAAGCGCAACGCGGTGAAGGCGGCCGAACTGGCCGGGCTGAAGCTGGTGCGGCTGACGCGGCCGGCCTGGAGCGAGCCGCAATATGCGTTCTGGAAGCACATGGCTACCGCCGAGGAAGCCGCGGAGAGCTTGCCGAAGGGGGCCCGGGTGCTTCTGACTGTTGGGCGTACGCATCTCGACGCGTATTTGAAGCGCACCGATTGCAGCTTCGTGGTGCGCTCGATCGAGCCGCCGGAAAAGGAGCTGCCGGTGAATGCCACGTCGCTGCTGGCGCGGCCGCCGTTCTTCTTCAACGGCGAGTTCGAGATGATGCAGGAGCAAGGCATCACTCACCTGATCTGCAAGAACTCGGGCGGGGCGCAGACCGAGGCCAAGCTGCAGGCGGCACTGCGGCTGCGGCTGCCGGTATTCATGATCGACCGGCCGGCTTTGCCGCCGGCGCATGAGGTGCCCACCGTTGGGCAGGCGATTGCGGCTTTGCGGCTGGGGTGAGTAGGTCACACATCTTGCGGGCGTCCACTTATCTGCCTTCTCCCCTTGTGGGAGAAGGTGGCGCGCAGCGCCGGATGAGGGGTCCCGCAACGCTTGCGTTGCGCGATCGGAGCGAAGCGACGAGCGACTGAGTGCGCGGAGACAACCCCTCATCTGCCCTGCGGGCACCTTCTCCCACAAGGGGAGAAGGCAGGGTGCCGCCTCTCTAGCAGCGAGGGCGGCGTTCACGCTCCTGCCCGCGACTTTTTCTTCCCTGCATTCCTGAGCACGTGGGCGAAGCTCTCGTCATAGAGCTTCGACTCACGGAAGCGGGTTTCGCCGAGGACGCGGCCGACGAGGATGAGGGCGGTGCGGGTGATCTTCTCCTCGCGGACGCGGGCTTTCATCTCGGAGAGAGTGGTGAAGATCACCTCTTCGTCGGGCCAGGTGGCGCGGTAGATGATGACCACCGGGCAATCGGCGCCGTAGTTGGGGGTGAGCGCGGTTTCGACGTAACCGAGGTTGCGGATCGAGAGGTGGATGCAGAGCGTCGCCTTCGACAGCCCGAGGATTTCGAGGCTTTCGGACTCCGGCATGGCGGAGGCCTTGCCCGAGGTGCGGGTGAGGATGACGGTCTGCGAGATTTCCGGAAGGGTCAGCTCGGCGGCGATGCGGGCGGCGGCGCCGGCGAAGGCTGGAACGCCGGGGACGACCTCGTAGGGGATGCCGAGGGCATCGAGGCGGCGCATCTGTTCGGCGACGGCGCCGTAGATCGAGGGATCGCCGGAGTGGACGCGCGACACATCCTTGCCGGCGTCATTGGCTTTGATGATTTCGTCAATGATCTCGTCGAGATGCATGGGTGCAGTGTCGCGGACTAGTGCGCCAGAGGGCGCGGCAGCGACGATTTCGGCAGGAACGAGCGAGCCGGCGTAGAGGCAGACCTCGCAACGCTCGATCAGGCGCTGGCCGCGAAGCGTGATGAGATCGGGCGCGCCGGGGCCGGCGCCGATGAAGTAGACGGTCATGTGAGTGCACCGGCTGTGGCGCACTTGGCCCACCCCTCATCCGTCTCGGCCGTCGGCCGATCCACCTTCTCCCTCAAGGGGAGAAGGAAGGTCGCGGCCGGCGGACAATAGCACAAAAGCGAAAGGGCCGCCCGGAGGCGGCCCTCGAAATATCGGTCTGCGACCGGTCAGGTCAGCCGACAATCTCGTCGTCGGTGAAGAAGAACTTGATCTCGTCCCTGGCGGTCTCGGGAGCGTCCGAGCCGTGGACCGAGTTCTCGCCCACCGTGACGGCCAAGGACGAGATCAAGTTGTTCTTTTCTGACGACGAGATCGTCGGCTGACCTGACCGGTCGCAAACTGA